>CAMAUG010000011.1 GCA_945861255.1 Candidatus Sulfopaludibacter sp. SbA3 | reverse complement strand
CAAGCATCCGGCATCGGAATTTCCCAAGGTTCTGGAGCGCATGGGCAACTACGTCAACCAGAGCTCACCTCTGCACATGCAAATGCGCAAGGCGGACCGCCTCTATGAAGAGCGCGGCGAAGCTCGCGAACGCAACCGTCTTCGCCAGGCCGATTATCTGGCGCGGATCAACTTAAGCTCCGGCGCAACGTGGAGCTACGACCTCAAGACCCTTCCCCGGCCCAAAGGCAAAGCCACGCAGGTGGTCATCACCGAATACGATCTGCCGCGCCGCACCATTCAACCGCACGACGTGATCCTGGACGATCAAGGCATCGTCTGGTATTCCAATTTCGGCGAACAAGCCATCGGCAAGATGGATCCCGAGACCGGCAAGGTCACCGAATTCCAGATCCCCATCGCAAAGCCCGGCTTCCCCACCGGTGAACTCGGGCTGGACGTGGACAAAGTCGGCAACCTGTGGTTCGGAATGATGTACCAGGCGGGCGTCGCCAAGTTCGACCGCAAGACGGAACGATTTCAGGTGTTCCCGATTCCGCCGGACTTCAACAAGGACATGACTCAGATCAACATGCCCGCGGCGCGGTCGAGCCACGTCGACGGTAAGGTCTGGACGCAGAATAACGGCTTTGCCGTCGTACATCGCATCGATCTGGCCACCGGCAAAGGTGAAACTTTTAAGCCCTTCGGCGATCCCAAGGACGGCGAAAATCACAACATCTACGACATCATTGCCGATTCGCGCAACAACCTATACTTTACCGATTTCGTCAATGAACACATTGGGCGCATCGACGCGAAGACCGGTGAAATGAAGCTGTTTGAGATGCCGACCAAGGGCGCATCGCCGCGCCGCGCCAAGATGGATTCCGACGACCGGCTGTGGATCGGCGAATACCGCGGTAACAAGGTCGCGATGTTCGATACGAAAACGCAAAAGTTCCAGGAGTGGACCGCGCCCACGCCCTGGAGCGCTCCCTACGACGTGGTGTTGGATAAACTCGGCTACGCCTGGACCGGATCCATGTCCACGGACCGCGTGCTGCGCCTGAATCCCAAGACCGGCGAGTTCACCGAATACCTGATGCCGCGCGCCACCAATATCCGCCGTGTGTTCGTGGACGACTCCCTGCGCAAGCCCGTGTTCTGGGTCGGCAACAACCAAGGCGCGTCTATCCTCAAAGTGGAGCCTCTCGACTAGAAGTCATCGCGCGGCGAAATCGCTTCCATCACTCCCGGCCGGTTGCGGGCTGCGAAGTGGCTTGCGAACAGCGCGCTTCGCCTGTACCCTTATGGACGGGAAGTCTTCTATGTGGAGAGCAACCGCCGTTGTCACGCTCGTGTTTGCCGCGGTGGCCGCCGCCCAGCAAGCCGGATTTCGAGGAGGCTTCGGCGGGCCCGGCATGACTTCGGGTTTTCAAGGTGTCCCCAGCCTTCCCATCCACCCGGGGTCCACGGCCGGCTTGCCTCTGCTGAGCCCGATTCCACCGCTGGGAGGCGTGAATCCAGGATTCCGTCCCGGCTTTGACGGAGGGGTCCCGGTTTCCGGAGGCGGCGCGTTCCCCATTTTTTGGGGCGGCTACGGCGGTTACCCGACGAGCTACGCACCGATCACCAACATCGTGATGGTGCCGGCGCAATCGGCTCCCGCCGCGGTGGCTCCCGCGCCCCCGCCCCTTCCGGTTCGCGCCGAGGTTCGGGAATACAAGGAGTTTCAGGGTGTTTCCGACTCCGCCCTCAATCCGGTGGAAGTGCGGTTTTTCATTCTTGCGATGAAAGATGGAAGCAGGCCCACAGCCTCGCTGGTGTGGGTGCAAGGCGCGGATTTAGTTTACGTGACTCCGGAGGGTGAACAAGTGCGTGTTCCGGCCGGACAAGTGGATCGCGAAAGGACGCGCCAGTTGAATCTGGCACGCAGCCTTAACCTGCGGCTGCAATAGAACCTGCGGCTGCAATAGAACCTGCGGCTGCCGTAGGTCCGCGGTGCGCGGTCCTCACTTGTCGTCTTTGGGGTGGGAGGCAAGCGCCTCCAACAACAGGGCGAGAATGAAAAATCCGGCGATAGCGGCTCCAACCAGCATTTACTCGGCTTCTCTCTATACTCTTTGATGTATCGGCATGAAATTGGATTCGCTTGAGTCGTTTATAATGGCGGTTTCCACCGTTTCTAAAAATGCCTTCTTCCACCAATCCGCCCTCCGGCCGCGACGTGCCCGGTGCTGAAGCCGGCTCCGCGCCCGAACAAGGCCCTCTGTGGGGCGCACGCGCCAAGGACTGGGCGGAAGTGCAGGAACCCGCTGCCCGGCCCATTTTTGAAGCCGTGCTCAAGGCCACCGGCGCGGGTCCCGGTACTTCCCTGCTGGATGTCGGCTGCGGCGCGGGGTTGCTGTGCCAATTGGCGAGCGAGCGGGGCGCGGCCGTGGCCGGGTTCGACGCAGCCGAAAGCATGATTGCCACCGCGCGCACCCGCGTTCCGGCAGGCGACTTTCGCGTGGGCGATATGGAGTCGTTGCCGTTCGCCGATCATTCTTTCGACGTCGTCACCGGCGTCAATTCGTTCCAGTTCGCCGCCAATCCGGTTCGCGCGCTCTCTGAGGCATGCCGTGTGGCGAAACCGCGCGCGTCCGTGGTTATCGCCACCTGGGGGAAGCCGGAGGATTGCGAAGCAGCGGCGATCATTGCCTCTTTGCGCTCGCTCTCCCCTCTCGCGCCGCCCAACGCGCCCGGGCCCTTTGCCTTGTCGAAGCGGGAGGCTTTGGAAGACATCCTGCGCCAGGCCGGACTGCAACCAACGGCGTTTCAGGAAGTAGACGCGCCCTTCCACTATGTGGACCGCGCGACCGCGCTTCGCGGAGTGCTGGCCGCCGGGCCATCCGTACGCGCGGTGCAAGCTTCCGGCGAGGAGAAGGTTGTGCAGGCCTTAACCGCCGTGTTGGAGCGATTTCGTCAGGCCGATGGCAGCTACCATCTCAAGAACACATTCATGTTCGTGGTGGCGGCGCGGCCGCAGAGCAATTACTTCCGTCCGGGCTTTCGCACACTCACGCCGTATCTTCTGGTCAACGACGCCGAACGCCTGATTGCATTCCTCCAATCGGCGTTCGGCGCGCATGAAGTGTTGCGCGTGCCTCGCCCCGATGGGACCATCATGCACGCGGAATTGCAAATTGGCGATTCGCGATTGGAGCTCGCCCAAGCGGATCCCCAGTCCGCCCATTTCCGCGCTCCCGCCGCGGCCGGCATCCACATCTACGTGCCGGATACGGACGCCACCTACCAGCGCGCCCTGGCAGCCGGCGCCGCCTCCACCACGGCGCCTTATGACGCGCCATACGGCGACCGCGCCGCCAACATCGTCGATCCATGCGGCAACCACTGGTTCATCGCCACGTACGCGGGAGCGCGATAGCCAAGGCCGGAGTCAGGAAGTGAGGCGCGCCCGTGATGATGGCTCCAGCGCCTAACCGACCCCTCGTTCCTGTAGACCGTCTTTGGCGCGCCAGCCTTGCATGTGGTGTGCAGCGCTTGGACCATCCAGTACACGTGGGATCACTACTAGTCCGGTTTTCGGGTCCCGACCCGAATGAACTTTTGCACACGTTTGCCTTCGTACGTTTCCGTGATGAAGAGATCGCCCTTCGAGTTTACGGCGAGGTTATGGGCGCCATAGAACTGTCCGGCCCAATGACCGGCGCCGCCGAACGAGCTCAGTACCTTCAGCGACTTCCGGTCCAGAACATACACCTGCTGGTTCGTCCCGTCGATCACAAATGCAAACTGCTGCAGAGGATCGACCGAGAAACCAATATCCCAAACAGATCCGCTGCCGAACGTCTCTTTGGCGATGAAGGCTTCCTGAACGAACGTGCCGTTCTTTTGAAAGACCTGAATACGATCGTTGGTGCGGTCGCAGACATACACGAAGCCATCATTAGAAATCCGCACCGCATGAACAATGCGGAATTGCGGTGGGGGAGGACCGGCCGGATCGTACTGGCTCGGCTTATTCTCATGCTGTACTACACCGCTGAAGGGCGGCGGCAGTTTTTCACCCGCCAGTACGAAGTAGCTATCATCGGGCTGCTTGCCATATGCGCCCCAGTGGCGCTTGTAGGAGCCGGTGGTGGCATCGAACACGATGATGCGATGGTTGACGTAGCCATCCGCGACGTATAGCTCATTGGCTGCCTCATCGACGACCATGTTCGCCGCGGCACCGAGATTCGCTCTGTCATTGCTGCCGCGGCCCTGCCCCTGATGCCCAATCTGCAGCAGGAACTTGCCTTGGCGGGTAAACTTGAGGATCTGCGCATCCCTGTCTCCTCCCGCGGCGAGCCACACATGATCCCGCTTATCGACGTAAATGCCGTGTTCGAGCTGCGGCCATTCGTAGCCCGCACCCGGGCCGCCCCACGACGATAAGAGGGTGCCGTCCTGATCGAATTCAAGAACCGGAGGCGCGGCGCGCCAGATCGATCGTGTCTCGTTCGGCTGCAGCGTGGAAGGCCGGTGTGTGATCCATACGTGATCGCGCCCATCCACCGCGACGCCGACGACCGCACCGACAATCCACCGGTTGGGTAGCGGCCTCGGCCAAGTCGAGTCCACGCGAAAGACCGGCACCTGTTTCGGCACGCTTCCCCGGTGCGCCTTCGTCTGCGCAACGGCCGCAAGGGCGCAGCCGGCGAAGCACGCCACGGCGGTTAGGGCTGTCCGGCACATAAACGCGGAGACCGGCATGGTAGCGTTCCGGGCACGATCCCGAATCTAATCAGTATAGCGAACGGCTTGGAGAGAGACGGGGCAAAGCTCGCCGCTATTCCACGACGCCTCCTGGGGACGTTTGTTTCTTACCGGCTATTCGTCGACGGCGGGATCAAGTTCTTCAACCGCAGGTAGACCGCCAGATATCCGTATTCCTCGTTGTCGTGCAGAGTCGCGTACAACAGCAGCCCGAACTTGGAGCGCTCGGAATTACCGGACTTCATCATCTGGGTCGCGGTGGCGTCGGTCGTCGAATCGAAAACGCTGTCGCATTCGTCGAAAGACGCTTTCAGAGCGGCCACCAAATCGGCCTTGGAGGTCTTCGAAGCCGCATTTAAGCGTTTGGGCTCCCCTCTTGCTCCGGAACAAAAACCCATCTGGGCGTCGATAATGTGCGCGACCAGTTGACCGAAGGTCCGCACCTCGGGCGTCGGCTTGAAGTCGTAATCCTCCGCCGGCATCCGGTCCGCCGCCTTGAGAAGATCGCCCTTTCGGACAGTATAAAACTGCTTCAATTCAGACATGAACGGATTCGGCGACTGCCCAAATGCGCTCGATGCGATAAGCAGCCAACCTAAGATGATCCAATAATATTTCACTCAGAAGCTCCTTGAATTCTCTTCCAACCATATCATCCTGGACATCGGCAACAGTTTTGATTGTGGACGGTCCGAACCGGGTACTGGCGTCGATCTCAACGCTGCCGCAAGGAAGCCACGCCCTAGCCGCCGCAATCGCACTGTACTGTCCGCTTCGCCGTAACAAGCCGCCTGGCCAGTGGTTGATGATGGACCAACGTGGCTAGTTCTTGCGTCTAGGGGCTGGGCGGAGCACCGCAAAACGTCACTGTATGATACGAATATCGGTAGTGGCTACCGCTCTTGCGACCGCCGGTTGTTCGGGCTCGGCGAAGCTTAGCGCCATCACGGCCCAAGCAGTCGCGGCGGCGGATATCCATTGATCGTGGTCATAGGGGAACCCACTTTGGAAATACGGCTGAATTTTCATCGCGCGGCTCTTCACATACCACGACCCGTCTTCTTTCTGGGTCTTCAGCAGGAATGCCACTCCCCTGCGGAACGCAGGATCCGTGGCGGAAACGCCCATTTCGTTCAGGGTGTACAGCACCTGACCGGTGGCGTACGCATCGCTTGCCAGGTACGGAGTCTGCGCCCAACCGCCGTCGGCCTTCTGCACCTGGATCAGATCCTTGGTTCGCGTCTCGCGCAGGTGAGCCTGAGTTCCCGCCCACTTGAGCCCGAGAAGCTGCATCACGCGGTCGTCAGTGCTCTGAGGCGGCTGCTTCGCCAGCCAGTCCGCCGCGCGCCCGACGCGCTCCGTAAGTTCCGCCTTCCTTCCCGGCATGCCATAAACGACCAGCGTGCGAATACTCATCGCGGTGCGCGAAAAATCGCCGTCCTGCATGGGTGCTCGCGTACCGCCGAGACCGTTCCAGTTGCCTTCGGCCCTTTGCTTAGCCGCAAGGTAGTAAACCAGCGCATCCGTACCCTGGTTGGGTGGTTCCCGGTTCGCCGCCATCATAAAACTCTCGTACAGTTGCGTGTCCGGAGCTCCGGCTTCATCGCGGGCTTGTAGCATTATCTGCATACCGGCGGATAGACTTCTCGCCACCCGTTCCGATTCCGCCGCAAGGGACTTACGGACGGATTCGTCCACGCGCCAGCCTCGCGACTGCGCCAACTGAGCCGCCATCCCCGCGACCGGCTGGGCATGGCAAGCGACGCATCCGCCATCGGTAAACACGCTGGCAGCGGCTCGCTGTAGCAGCGGCAAACTTCGCTCCACGGCTTCTTGCGGGGTGCCGGTCTTAACGTCAGCCACAACCCGTTCGCTTGCCGGGACGCCAATCTTAACGGCCTCCAGTTTTAGCTCGGCGAGAACGGCCGGGTGGTTGAATTTTCGCGCCCAATCTATTGTGCTTTCTCCTGTGTTTGACCGAATGGACGGGTCCGCGCCTTTCGCCAGCAATATCCGCACGATATCGGCGTTTGGACGGTCCGTGGCTACGGCGAACGTCAGCGGCGTCAATCCTCGTACGTCGCGCGCATTCACTGGCGCACCGGCGTCGAGGAGCATCTTCACAACTTCCGCATTCCCGCTCAATACCGCAAGGTGCAGCGCCATCACGTTTCCAAATGCGACGGGACCGTTCTTGACGTTGGCGTTGCGGTCGCTGGAGATCGCGTTGACATCCGCTTTTCGAGCCAAAAGCAAACGCATCAGTTCCACGTTCCCGTGACGGGCCGCACCCATCAGAGCGGTGGCGGCAGCACCGGTGGAGGCTTTTGCGTTGATGTTCGCAGCCTTCTCGATCAACAGCTTCACTACGGCGGTATTGTCCGCGATGGCCGCGACGATGGCCGGCGTGAACCCGGCGCTATCCGTTGCATTTACGTCCGCGCCCTTTTGCAGAAGAAGTTTTACAGTCTCCAGCGTATTGTAGGTAGCGGCTGCTACCAGCAGTGGAGTCCAACCGGCCCGCAATGGTCTGTTGACCTCTGCCCCTTGGTCCAAGAGCAAGCGCACCTTGTTCAAGTCACCGGCGCACCATTGCAACGCTGTGACGCCGAATTCACTCTCAGCTTTCGCGTCGGCACCGTTTGAGATCAGCAGCTTCATGGCGTCCAAGCTGCCGAACGCGGCGGCGAACATGAGCGGCGTCTGCCCACGGCGATCTCTTGCGTCCGTACCGTGATCCTTGACCAGTACGCGAAGCATGGCCAAGTCGTCGTTGCGGATGGATTGATAAAACCGCTCGCTTACGTCCTGCGCGAGAGCCGCGGTCCCAACCAGCGCAAACGCTAATACAACTATTACTGGTATGTGAAGTTTGGGCATGCCTAAGCCTTTCACACGCCGCGCAAGAAGACAAGCGTAGCCACGTCGGGCGTAGCCACGTCGGGGCCAACGCGTTTTTGAGGGCTGACCTACGGTCCTTTTCGCTGGACGGAAGCCCTGCGGCCGATTTTTCTGCCGGTTAAGCCCGCTCGCCGGGCTCGCGACTTTGGAAGTGGCGGCGTGAGACTCGGGGCACCTTAAGGCACGTGATAAGGAGTAGGGCAAATTCGTCTGAGTAAGTCGGACCAGTCGGGATAGTGCGGATCGTGATGGGCGAATTGACCTTGGACGTGGGCGCCCGATTTAAAGGTCGCCGATCTTCTCGAGCGGTTGCTCGGCGAATAACCGAACGCGGTCCCGCAGCGCGATTCAGCGCACCAGCTTGATCTTGATCTCGGCCCCGTAGAGCATGGTCCGGTCGTTGTCGCGGGCCGCCCACTTCAGCAGCGTGTTCACATCCCGCTTCACGCGGGCATTGAAAACCTCACGTCCGTTGGCGGTTACGCGCACCGGCTGATCGAAATCGAAACGGTCGGGCGCCAGCAGTAACGTGAATGCGCTTACGCCGCTCGTGGACGCTTGTATGGTGTTGCCGCTCCTGATCACATCAACGCGTCCTGACGTCTTCAGTGAACGGAACAGGCGCACCCGCGATTCCCCGTCGTTCGTGCCGCTCGAAAGGGGCACTACATTGGCGTCGGGAAGTTCCTTCGCCTCGCCGGGCGCGGCGCCGAATTCGTCGATCACCAACCAGTGCGCCCGATTGTGCGCGCGGCCGGCAGCTTGCCACGTGAGCTTCGCCGGATGAGGGTCGCGCGGATGCTCCGCGACGAATTTCTCAAATGCGTCCTTCACCTGCGGCCACCAGCGCGTGTTGTGCTCGCCCTCCGGTTGCGGATGATACTCAATGGCGACCCCGGCGCTCATCAGGTGCCGCGTGTAAGGTTCCACCTCGCGAGTGGGATACAGGCGATCCAGGCCGCCGTTGATGACGAACAGCGGCTTGTTCAGCAGGTTGTTGGGGAAAACGCTTCCGTCATTGATGTCCGGACTCTGCAAAACCATGATGAACCCG
This sequence comes from Candidatus Sulfopaludibacter sp. SbA3, assembly GCA_945861255.1. Lineage (GTDB taxonomy): Bacteria > Acidobacteriota > Terriglobia > Bryobacterales > Bryobacteraceae > Palsa-187. Next base: position 16,259 of record CAMAUG010000011.1, on the reverse strand, counting down.
TTGAGCGGCAGGAAGCTGGCGAACGGCGTTGTCTCCCGCATGGCGATGTAATACGCGCCCGTCGCGCCGTCGGAAACGCCGGCCACGGCCACGCGGTTTTCGTCGATATTGTAGGCACGCTTCAGCGCGTCCACGATGGCGTTCAAGTTCAGGACCTGATCTTCGCCCCACCACGGCGCGGTGTTCCAGGAATACGGGATCACATAGAACTGCTCCGCGCCCGCGAGTGCTCCGATTTCGCCCGCGTTGCGCGGTTTGTTGTCGGCGCGCGCGCCCACGCCGCCGTGAAGCTGAAAACGGACTTGGTAACGCCGCGCGGGATCGTACGCCGGAGGAACGGTGACAGCAAAGTAATGCTCGATGCCGTCGGAGGTCCGGTTCTTCAACATCACAACGCCGGGCTGCTGCGCGGCATATTTGCGGCCTTGCTGCAAACGCCGTAATGCATCGTCGAACGAGACGCCCGTCTTGGCCACTTCATCCGCCAGGCTTGCGGCCTGCGCGGGAGACTCCGCCGCCCAGAATTTTTCGAAGGCGGCGTCAACACGCGCCGTACTGCCGCCTCGCTGGGCGTCGGGCTGCGCCGCTTGCGCTAGCGCAGTCGGGGGTCCCGCCGCGTAAGCTACAAGTGTCCAGCAAAAAACAATTCGCCCGTAGTTCACAGCGCCCAGTATAAACCGCCCGGCGCGTCCTTTGAAACCGTGAACCGTCCCGGCCTCGCGGGCGCCCTTCTATCAAATGGTTTTGTCATCGGGTTGTGCCAACTCGCCCTGTGCCATAACACGCAAACTGGCTGCGGACCGGCAACACTGTTGCGGAAAGCCGCGCCTTTAAGTCCTTTCCATTCTTAGCCCACTAGGCTCTGTGATGTTTCCTCTCTGTTGGTATCAGGAATGCTCCGGACATAGCGCCTGCGGGAATCATCTGGCGGGCGGAAGGAGAATTTTGAATGAAACGGATTCGCATTGCAATCGTTCTTGGATCTGCGGCAGTGCTGTTGATTCTGGCCGGATGTGCACCGGCACCTGAGAAGTCCGCGCAACAGCCGGCGCAGCCGGAATTTAAGAGCGCGGTTCCGATCAACGACATCATGGTGTCCATCATCGACCATAACGCCCACGTAATCTGGAACGCCGCAGGTGATCGAAGCCCCGGGAAGCCGACGGCTTCGAAGTATTCACCCAAGAACGATCAGGATTGGCATTACCTGGAACACGCAGCCACGGCGCTGGCCGCTTCCGGAAATATGATCCTGATTCCCGGCCCTCCGAAGGCCGACCAGGATTGGGTGAAAGACCCGGAGTGGCGCAAGTTAGCACAGGATGTGGCAAACGCCGGCGCGAAGGCGGTCGCGGCGGTCGATCATCGTAGCCTTGAGGAACTCGGAACGGCCGGTGACGACCTGTTGGTCACCTGCGAAGCCTGCCACAAGAAGTTCAAGCCGGAACTGCCCGCCCACGTCGCCAAACCGGCCGAACAGCCGGAGCACTATGGCAAGGACCCCATCAAGTAGGTAGGCGGCTTGAACCCGCATGGCCGGGGAACCTAAACTACCCGCGCCAAGCGTAAAACGGCGGCGCTAGTGTAGTGCGTCGCAAGTAATGACCACTCCCTGACGGTCGTGGCTCAGTAGCATCTCACTCAGGCTACAAGGGCCGAGCAGCGACCGTAAGGGAGCGGTTAAGCAATTACTTGCGACGCACTACTCAGCCCAATCGATACGTCGGCCAGGATCCTGGCGCATCCGTGCAAATCCGTCGCCGACAACCGCGAAACGTGGCGTCACGCCCGAGAAGCGCGAGACGCTCCGGGTTCTGTGGGTGCGGCAAAAGCCTTGTCGCGACTTCGTGCGGTGTAACATGGTGTTTCCATGCCCAACCGCCAATTCGTTCTCGCCTCCCGCCCCACCGGAATGGTTGAGGAGTCCCACTTCCGCATGATCGAATCGCCCATCCCCTCGCCTGCGGAGGGGGAGTTCCTGGTGCGCTCTCTCTACCTCTCCGTCGACCCTTACATGCGCGGCCGCATGAACGCCGGCCGCAGCTACGCCACTCCAGTCGAAATCGGCGGTCTGATGGGGGGAGGCGGTGTGGGCGAGGTCATTGAATCGAAGCATCCCGGCTACCGGCCGGGCGATGTGGCCGTTCTTCAAACCGGCTGGCAGCAATATGCGATTTCCAACGGTAAGGGCGCCCGCAAAGTGGATCCCAGCGCCGCGCCCATCACCACGGCGCTCGGCGTCCTGGGCATGACGGGTCTCACGGCGTACTTTGGTTTGCTCGAAATCTGCGGAGTGAAACCGGGCGAGACGGTAGTGGTTTCCGGAGCCGCTGGCGCCGTTGGTTCCGTCGTGGGCCAGATCGCCAAGCTGAAAGGCTGCCGGACGGTGGGAATCGCGGGCGGCGCGAAGAAGACGGAATTCATTCAGAAGGAGTGCGGTTTTGACGCTGCCTTGGATTACAAAGCCAGCACAGACTACACCGCCGATCTCGCCGTGCTGTGTCCCGATCGCGTCGACGTGTACTTCGACAACACTGGTGGGCCCATCAGCGACGCCGTCTTCGCGCATCTCAACTTTTTTTCGCGCGTGGCCATTTGCGGCCAGATCGCGCATTACAATGACGCGCACCCGCCCATGGGTCCCCGTCTGCTGCGGTACGTCCTGGTCAACCGCACGAAAGTTCAGGGCTTCATCGTTTCCGATCATCAGGACCGCCACGCCGCCGCGCTCGTGCAATTGACGCAGTGGTTCAAAGAGGGCAAGATTCGCTGCCGCGAAGACGTCGTGGAAGGGTTTGAGAACATGCCGCGCGCGCTGATGGGGCTGTTCACAGGTGAAAACATCGGCAAGCGAGTGGTCAAAGTCGGGTGAGCCGTCCATGAACGTAGGCGCCGAACTCGCTGCCCTTTTCGAACGGGATCTCACGCGGCTGGCGCAGGAAGTCCACGCGTTCCCAAGCACGGAAGCTCTGTGGAAGACCGCGCCCGGCGTCCAGAATTCCGCGGGAAATCTGGTTTTGCACCTGGAAGGGAATCTACGCGAATATATCGGCCGTCAGATCGGAGGCTTGGCGTACGTGCGTCAGCGGCGTCAGGAGTTCTCGCAAACGGGCTTGGCCGCCGCGGAGTTCATCGCACGGATCGAACCTTTACAGCAGACGATCCCGGCCATACTGGCGGGCCTTTCGAGTGAAGATCTGGCGCGCATCTACCCACAGGACGTGTTGGGCAAACCGCTGAGCACCTCACAATTTCTGATCCACTTGCACGGGCACTTTAACTATCACCTTGGCCAGATCGACTATCTACGCCGCATGCTGACGCAAGGCCTCCCCGTCGATTTCGTGCAACTGTGATGTACGCCGGAGCCCGGCTGCGATCAACGCAGTCGCGCTCATGGCGAACACGCCAGCGATCCCGATCCTCGCTGCTCCCGCCCCCGCGCAGATCAACGCCGCCGCTTGCGCCATCGCCATCAGCGACGCCAGCGCGGAGCTCGCGCGTCCGCGCATCCCGGACGGTGTGTGCCCTTGCAGCAACGCGGCGGCCGCCACCGTGACCCACGCCGCGCCCAGTCCAATGCCGAACGAACCCGCCATCGCGGCCGAGCGGTTCGCGGTCACCGCCATGGGCAGAATCGACAGGCCAATCGTAACCATGCCTGCGCGCAAGAGCGGGACCACAGCAACGCCGCGCACCACAAGTGCGCCCAGCAGGGACCCGGTCGCGATGCACGTTCCTATCGCCGCGTACACCGTTGGCGCCGCGCGCAGCACGTCCCGCACATAGACCGGCGCCAGCGCGCCGAAACATCCTGTCGCAAATGCCCCCGCACCCATGGCGATCGCGAGGAACGCGAAGGTGGGATCGGTCCGCAGGAACTTAGCTCCCTCGCGCAGTCCTGTGATCGTCTCCCGGAGGCGCGCATGCCGCGCCGCGCCGGCGGCAACCAGTCCCAGGCCCGCCTCACGAGACCCCCGGGAAAGCGTCGCGATCAGAGCTGCGGAAATCGCGAAGCTCGCGCTATCGGCGAAGTAGCAGGCCGTTTCGCCGCCCCATGCCACCAAAGCCCCCGCCACCGCCGGGCTCGCGACCCTGACAAACTGTGCCGCCTGCTGCATGCGCGCGTTAGCCTCCAACAGGCGCCCGCGCTCCACCATGCGCGGCATCGCGACGGTCCGCGCCGGCGAAAATACCGCCGAGCAGCAACTGACGGCGAAGCTGATGGCATAGAGCTGCGGAATGCTGGTTGCGAAGGCGAGCAGCGCCACCAGCACCGCGCGCGCCAGATCGCTCGCGATCATGGTGCGCCGCGGATCCCAACGGTCGGCCAGTACCCCTGCCACGGGACCCAGCACCGCGGTGGGAATGAGCGCCATCAGAAACACGCCCGCCGCGTCGCGCGCTGAGCCGTGCATGCGGAACACCACGGCCGCCTGCACGGCGAACGTGGCGATCAAGTCACCCAGCAGGCTGACGGTTTGCGCGGCCAGGAGCCGGTGGAAGTCCCTCACGCCCGTACGTTAACCGCGCACTGCTCAAGCCGGCGCCGTTCCAAATCCGCAAGTGCTGATTCCCGACGCCTTACCGCGATGTGAAATCGGCGATGGCGGCAGCTATCGGTTGCCGTGCTGTTCCCGGTAATACGGCACTCCAAAATTCGCCCGCGCCGGTTGTCGGTGCGCCACGTACCGCCCAGGGCGAACGCTCCGCGAAACCCCGACTCGAACTGCCCCGCTGTTGACGACGCGAGTCACCTCAGGCATGATTGCTAATGCCCGCGTGATTGCGCACCAACGCTCCGCGAAGGGCAGAGAGAGGTAAATTCATGCAGTGCAAACGCCACATGGCGGCGATCGCGGTTGTCATCGCGATTGGTTTCGCGGCGTCCGGACGGAAGGCCGTGGTGGAGGCCGCCGAAGTTCGCGCGCCGCGGTTTGAAGTGGATCCAACGTGGCCCAAGCCGCTACCGAACCACTGGGTCGTCGGCGAAGTGGACGGCGTCTCGGTGGACGCGAACGATCATGTCTGGATCATCCATGGCGGCACCAATGGTCCCGGCGCGATTAGCCCCACGCTGGCCTTGGCGGCGGCGACCCCCCCGGCCGCCAGTTGCTGCATTCCAGCGCCTCCAGTGTTGGAATTCGACCAGGCTGGTAATCTGCTTAGCCATTGGGGTGGACCTGCGCCGGACTACCAGTGGCCCGGTAACCACGGCATCCTCGCGGATGGCAAGGGCAACGTATGGATCAGCGGCTCCGGCCTGGGGAAGTTTAGCGTGGACGGGAAGTTGCTGTTCCAGATCGGCAAGCCCGGCGAACGTAAAGGCAGCAACGACACGGAAAGCGTCGGTAGGCCCGCGAAAGTATTCTTCGACAAGAAGGCCAATGAATTGTATGTGTCTGACGGGTACGTCAACAAGCGGGTGCTGGTGCTGGACGCCGATACCGGCAAGTACAAGCGGCATTGGGGCGCGTATGGCAGCAAGCCCGATGACACGAATGCCGGTCCCTATAATCCCGATGCTCCTGCCCCCCAACAGTTCAGGAATCCAGTGCACTGCGCGGAATTATCCAACGATGGCCTGGTGTACGTGTGCGACCGGAAAAACGATCGTCTCCAGGTCTTCAAACCGGACGGAACCTTCGTCAAGGAAAAATTCTTCTTCAAGCAAACACTGGACGCAGGGTCGGTCTTCGATGTTGCTTTCTCAAAAGATCCGCAGCAGAAGTACATGTACCTGGCGGATGGAGCGAACGAGAAGATCTATATCATGGTCCGCGACACCCTGGAGATCCTGACCAGTTTCGGGGACGGCGGCCGCCAGCCGGGACAGTTTTTTACCGTTCATGGCCTTGCCACGGATTCGAAGGGTAATCTCTTCACCGGCGAAGTCGGCGGGCAGCGCGTTCAGAAGTTCGTCTACCAGGGTTTGGCGCCAGTGACAACGCCCGACCAGGGCGTGGTGTGGCCGAAGGGGAAGAAGTAGCGGTCGTCCGGCGTGAGGTGGTCCATAGAAAGCCCCTGCGGAGCTCCGGGGCGCGCTGCTCACTCGTAGAATTGCGGAGCTTTCTTGAGCTTGGCGTCGGCTGTATAGTCGTGCTGGATCCAGAGTTGTGCGCCGGTCTTCTTGAGAAAGGCTTCGAGCGAGGCCCGGGACGCGGTGGTCTGCCGCGCGTCGAACTCCGTGGTGGGAATCTTGTTTAGTTTGCGCTCTTCCGGATAATGATAAATGTCGCCGCTTAAGACCACTTGGCCCGTCTTGGCAAGTTTCAAGTAGAGCACCTGGTGGCCCGGGGAATGGCCAGGCGAGGACTTGATGACGACGGTTCCGTCGCCGAACACATCGTGGTCCTCCGTTGCGATGTAGACGGTTTTCGCGCTCTTGAGCGCGCTGTAGTTCTCAGGCTGAGTGCGCGGGGATGGCGGGTTGCCGAACATAACGTCGTAGTCGGGTTTCCGGACCAGCCAAGTGGCCCCTGCAAACAGGTTCGCGTTACCGACGTGATCCCAATGAAAATGGGAAAGCGCCAGGTATTGGATATCGGAAGGAGAATAACCAACCTCGGCAAGCTGGGCGCGGAAAGGCTTTTGGGCGGTGGCGTACCGGAGCATGGCGGCCTTGCCATCGTTCTTGAATGCGCTTTCAGGCACGGCGCCGGCGTCCCATATCATGTTGCCTTTGGGGTGCGCGATCAGGAAGCATGCCACCGACATGCGTGACGTCGCCAGTTCTTCCTTCTTTAGTTGATACGGCGATGTATCGGGAATGTCGAGACTGCCGCAATCGAAGACGAACAGCCGTGGCGTCCTGGGCGCGGGCGGTTTCTTGCTTTGCGCGTGAAGAGAAGGCAGCAACAGGAGCGCGGCCAGGAACAGGTGGCGAGACATTATGGATTCTCCTTGCCCCGCAGGGTAACACGATGATGCCGCCAAGGGGAGCGAAATCGACGCAACTCTTGCCACAATAGTGGCGAGCATAGTATAACGATACGGGGCGCCGCCTACACGGTCGCCATGGAACGCAATGAAAAAAATTGTTGGCTACAGGCGCAAGATGAACGGGGCCGCGGTTCTGCTGGCCGTGGTGTGCGTATTCGCGGTCACGCGGGCCGCGATGCCGGCCACGCCCAAGGGTGAACGCGACTGGCCGGTTTACGGCGGCGGCAGCGACCTGAAGTTGTATTCTCCGCTGAACCAGATCAACCGGTCCAATGTCGCGAAACTCAAAGTCGCCTGGTCATACGATGCCGAGGACGGCCCCGGCTATCCCGAGACGCAGCCGCTCATGATCAGAGGCGTGCTCTACGGCTTGACACCCAAACACAAAGCGGTGGCCCTGAATGCCGCCACGGGGAAAATTCTTTGGCAGTTCGATTCCGGCGTTGAGGCGCGCGGCCCCAACCGCGGAGTTACGTATTGGGAATCCGGAGAGGACCGCCGCATTCTGGCGTCGGTGAAGAGCTTCATTTATGCGCTTGACGCAAAGACGGGCAAGATAATTCCCACGTTCGGCAAGGACGGCCGGATCGACCTTCGGGAGGGCCTGGGCCGCGATCCCGAAACGCAGACGATGAATCTGACCACGCCGGGCGTCATTTACAAGGACCTGCTGATTGTCGGCGGCCAGACACCCGAAAACCTACCGGCGCCTCCCGGCGACATTCGCGCGTTTGAAGTGAAGACCGGAAAACTCCGCTGGACCTTCCATACCATTCCGCATCCTGGCGAATTCGGCTACGAGACGTGGCCTAAAGACGCGTGGACCTATTCGGGGGCCGCGACTGCGTGGACGGGGATGGCTCTCGATGAGAAGCGCGGAATCATTTTTGCTCCTACCGGAAATCCAGCCAGCTTCGCCTACGGCGCGGACCGTATCGGCGACAACTTATTCTCCTGCACCCTGCTGGCCCTGAACGCGGAAACCGGTCGGCGTATCTGGCATTTCCAGGCGGTGAAGCACGACATTTGGGATCGCGACTTATCCTCGCCGCCCACGCTGGTCACCGTGACGCACAAAGGTAAACGGATCGACGCCGTCGCGCTCACTTCCAAGCAAGGATTCCTCTACCTCTTTGAGCGAGCCACCGGAAAACCGCTGTTTCCCATGGAGGAGAAGGGCTACCCGGCCAGCGACGTCCCCGGGGAACAGACGGCGGCGACGCAGGTGCTGCCTACCAAGCCCGCCCCGTTTGCGCGAACGAACCTCACCGAAGACATGCTTTCCAACCGGACGCCTGAGATTCATCAATGGGCGCTTGAAAGATTCCGCACGTTCCGCGGCGGCGGGCCGTTCGTACCCTTCGGTCTGAATAAAGAAACCATATTCATGCCGGGTCCTGACGGAGGAGCGGAGTGGGGCGGGTCGGCATTCGACCCAACGACCGGACTTCTCTACGTCAACTCCAACGACGTCGCGTTCACGCCCAGCATCGTGGAGAACAAAGCCGCGGCGTCGGGCCGCCAGATCTACCTCAACAATTGTGCCTCCTGCCACGGCGCGTCGCGTGAAGGTTCACCTTCGCAGTTTCCGGCTCTCACGCGTCTCCAGGAAGAGAAAAAGACGGTGCAGGCCGTGATCGCCATCATCCAGAAGGGCTCAGGCCGGATGCCCGCATTCCCCAACTTGAACACCGCCGACCTTCAGGCCTTGGCCCGGTATGCCCTGACCGGAGAGAACACGGAACTCGCCGGCACCACCCCGGCGGCCGACGCTCCAAAATTCCGCCCTGGCGGCTTTCGCAAGTTCGTTGATCCGGATGGCTATCCCGCTGTCGCTCCTCCGTGGGGGACTCTGAACGCCATCAATCTGAACACCGGCGAATATGCCTGGAAGATTCCGTTCGGAGAATACCCGGAGCTGGCCGCCAAGGGAATGAAAAACACCGGGACGGAAAATTATGGCGGACCCCTGGTAACAGCCGGCGGAATCCTGTTTATCGGCGCGACAAACTACGACAACAAGTTTCACGCTTACGATAAGAGCACCGGCAAACTGCTGTGGGAAACCACGCTCCCCTTCGGCGGAAACGCCACGCCCATCACGTACCAGCTCGGCGGGAAGCAGTACGTTGTGATCTTCGCGGGGGGCGGTGGAAAGTTCGGGCGTCGTGATGGGAAGGGCGGCGGGGTCTACGTTGCGTTCGCGCTTCCTTGATCTCGTATTCACGCGGAGCTCGCACTTATGCGCTGGTCTCAGGCTGCTCCGACCGAGCGCTCCAGAGGATGGTCCCGGATGGCGGGTCACAGCTTGGGGCGACGTTTCGCGGGAATCCCGCTTGCCCGTCGCCGCTGTGGGGATGTTGCCGTCTTCGCAGCTATTGACCTCGCGGCCCGCCGCGCCCCTGGCACCTTGCCGATTCGAGGATCCCTAGCAAGGACCAGCTCGCAAGCGCAACGCGCCGCTTCCTCGAAATCCGGAGCATCGGCCGGAAGAACCTGCCAACTGGTTACACCTTTTCCCAATACCCCAATGGATCGCATGCTCGGGAATTCGCGGCGCAGACTGTCGTGATGTTCCTCGGTGGTTGCCAGCCACACCCCATTGTCCGCCGTGTTGTCGCCCCTGTCGCGGAGTATGAGAACGATCTTGCGGGCAACATAGACGGCGAGGCAGCCGAACATGGGGCGAGTGGTGGGCGACAGCTCAGTGATGGCGTCGAGTACGAATGGATGGGGAACGCTCTTGCGCCGATCAGCGATGCAACGGGTGTCGCCCAGCAGGATGGGGTGCATAACGCGACGGGGTTTCGGCATCGGACATTAGGATAACCGAGTCGATTGAATCGCAACCGCACATGACACGGCCGGGAAAATCCGCCGCCGCCCCGCTAGGCGCTCACTGCATCCACGACCGGCGCACCCGTGCACGACTCGGGCGAGCCCGGCCAGCTGGTTCCGCGGTACTTGCCCAGCATGCGGCCGACAAACAGAATGAGAGGGAAAACGATCCGCTGCACGGCTTGAGGCGGCGAGGCAAGCAACTGCGTATCGCGATGCCGCCACAGCACGTGAGCCAGGTAGAAGAGGGATGGCCGGCCGGATGGGCCGGCGTTCATTACCGCAAATATCGCCTGAAGGTAGCGATCCAAGTCCACCACCGGAATCGCGCGGCCGCTTAATTCCAGGAGATCGTTTCCAGCGTTCCACCAGGCATGAACGGTTCCCGCGGGAAAGACCGCTGTCCCTCCGGCCGGCACAACGATCTTCTCATTTCCGACTTGGGCCCCCAGCGATCCCGCTTTCACGGCGCCTTCCTCACGTTCATGGAAGTGAACGTGTAGCGGCGGGCCTTTCGCCCCCGGCGGCAATGAGCCGTCGATAGTCAAAACGCTCTGCCCCCCGGCGTCGCGCACTCGGCGCATCCGCAAGATCTCCCCAGTGTGCCTGTTCTCCAGCTTCAGGAAGTTATCCATAATTGTCCTCGAGATGCGAAGCAGCGCGATGACGATCTTCAAAAGGTTCATGCTGATTTTATCATTCGAGGCGCGATCCGGCGACCCTTGAGCGGCGGCGTCTGATTTCGTCCACTCGGAAATTGTCCGCTATCGCGTCGAAGCCGGCAGCAATCGCTGAAAATCAGTCTTTGTGTGGGATTTCGACTTCCGCATAGCTGCCTGGCGTTGCGGCATTGACCGCTGCGGCCATTGCTGGTTCCCGAGCACAACGATTGCGATTTTGCGCCCGGCGAGATTCTGCTGATGTCGCATGTTCTTGTCCGACGTCAGAAGCAATTGGTAACCCGCGTCTTCGGCCTTACTGAGCAACTCGCCGTTCTTGAGTTGGTGCCAGCCGATCCGGCGAGCAAACGCCACCTCATGTCCGGCCAGGCTGCGCGCGATGGGATTTGGCGTACCGTTGTCGAATAAGATCCTCATCCGAACGCGGGGGCTTTATCCAGGCTCTGGGCAGCGAAGTGTAACACGGCCCTTACTTCCTGTTCGGTCACGTCGAACACTTCCGTGATCTCTTTGACCGACAAGCCAGCTTCGAGGTTCTCGAAAATTGTCTGCACCGGCATGCGGGTGCCTTTCAGAACCCACGCGCCGCTCATCTTGCCGGGAATGCTTTCGACAGCCGGGCATTGGGACCAGTCAAGTTGTGACATGAGAGACCTCCGTTTCATGGTAGCGCCGACACAACCTCGCAATGTGTGCTTCGACTGCACATACCGGTATATCGTCGGCGTCCTGGACAAGTGGCGCTTTCGATGGCCACGAGGGCATGCAAGTACGTGAGCGTTCTGAACCCGTGCGCTAAGTCATCAACCTCGCCAGTAATTGGGCCGCGATACCCTGCCGTAGCTGACACGGACGTGCCGCGCCGGACTGCAAGGCTCTCCGGGGAGCCGTCACCCGCTATCACGGCAGATGCCGCGTTTGCTGGCCCGCACGAACGCGACCAGGTGACGTGTGTGCTCCGTCGAAACTTCCGACTCGATGCGCGCCAGCGCCTCATCCAGTTTCAGGCCGCTACGGTACAACAGCTTGTAGGCCAGCTTCAACGCGCGCACGTCTTCGAGGCTGAAACCCGCGCGTTTTAGCCCCACCAGATTCACTCCATTCGGCGTGACGTTGAAACCCGAGTACAGAAAATACGGCGGGGCGTCCAAATTCACGCGCGTGTTGCCGCCGATCATCGCCAGCCGACCGATCTTCGAATACTGGTGCACCACCACGCCGCCGGAAATGAACGCCTGGTCCTCCACCTCCACGTGCCCCGCGATCAGCGCGCAACTGGCGATCACGGTACGGTTCCCGATGGTGCTGTTATGCGCGATGTGGCCGGAGGTCATCACGTAGTTCTCATCGCCGATGATGGTGGACGATTCCGGCTGCGTGCCGCGCGAAATCGTGTAGTGCTCACGAATAATATTGCGGTGGCCGATCTTCAAATAGCTGCGCTCGCCTTTGAAATGTTTGTCCAGCGGATCGGTGCCCAGCACGGTGCCCGCCGAAATCTCATTATTCTCGCCGAGCGTGGTCCAGCGCTTCACGTACACATACGGCTCCAGCCGCGTTCCGGCGCCGATCGCCACGTCCTGCTCGACGATGGCGAACTCGCCGATCACGGCGCCGGGCCCGACAACGGCATCGGCATGCACGCGCGCGGTGGGCGCGATTCGCGCCGAAGGATCGATGGGCATGGGCTCAGGAAATGGTCTTCAGCGTCGCAAACAGCGCGATCCACAGCACGCCCAGGAAGTGCCAGTAAGTGGTGGCCGCATCCACCAGTTCGCGCCGGATGGTTCGTCCGAACACCAGGACGCATAGCGCCACCATGCCGCCCACCAGGTGCGCGGCATGCAGTCCGGTGAAGATGTAGAAGAACGACGCGTGCGGATTCTCCGCCAGGTACGCTCCCTGGCGGATCAAATCACGCCACCCGTTGATCTGGCAGGCGACAAACGCCGCGCCGATGCAGGCAGTGGCCATCAGCAGTTGAGACGCCACGCGCCACAATCCACGGCGGAACAAGCGCCGCGCGGTCTCAAGCGTCACGCTGCTCGAAAGAATCAATCCGGTGCTCCACCACAGGACGGGGGGAAGATCGATGGGCTCCCAATATTCCCGCGATTGCGCCCGCCAGTAATAGGCGATCATCAACGCCATGAAGAACGCGAAGATCGAGGAGATGGCCAGCCACACACCCAGCCGGTACATGCCGGGCGGCGATTTTGCAGGGTTCTCAAGCGACGACGGCAGCACCACCATCTGGTCGGTCTTTTCCGCGCGGTCGCTAACAATGCGGGGCATCGCTCCATTCATTCTAGCCGCGAATGAACCCGCAGAGAGGGGTAACCCTCATTCCCGCCGCAGGGCCAGCACCGGACCGATCCGCGTCGCCCGGTTTGCCGGCACCCAGCGTCTCGGCAGATTCTACGGTAACGCTGCGATGAATGCTCGCATTTCACGCAAAACATCCGCCTCGTGTGTTACGAAAACATAGTGATTCGCCCGTGCCAAACGAACGACGCGCGCGTTCGGCACACCAGCCTCAAGCGCTTTCGCTTGAGCTTCAGAAACGGATGCATCGGAGCTATCGTAAGCGGCACGCATTTCGACGCTGCCGAAATCGCGAAACCAGGGTCCCCGATCATGTGGAATAGCGTAAATGGCAAGCACCGGGGCCCGCAGGTCCCGATACTTCTGGCTACCGGCTATGATCGCCTGCGGGACACGCGGCGGCGTGCGACTGGCTCCTACACCTCCGTCGGGATGGGATTCCCTGGTCGCACGCAATTCTGCTTCCGGCGGAGTGTATCCTTGATTGCGCGTGAACCACGAACGCAGCGCGGAGAAGCTCGCCAAATCGGCCGGGCTGGGCGGTGAAGGCGAGGGCAGCTTGAGCGGCGCCGCGTTCAGGAACTTTTGAAACGTCTCCAGCTCCCGTTGTGCGCCAGGTAAGTTCTTTTCGAGCAACAACTGCAAGACAAGCTTTGTCCCCGCATCGTCGAGAGCAGCCGCTCGCGTCTGCATTTCCTCCGTGTTCTTCCGTAAGTCCTCAAGCGTCTGCCATATCCCGACCTTATTTCCAGATGGTGGGTCATAAGCGTACCCGTAAGCGGCGTCGAGATAGATCAGCCCCGCGATTCGCTCCGGATGTCGCATTCCCACGGAGCTCAACTCTTCTCCCGCGATCGAGTGGCCGGCCAATACAGGGCGGTTAATGGCGAGTGCATCAAGCACAGCCAATACGTCGTCGCCCAATCGATCAGCACCGTAGCCAGAATCCGGAACGCTCGATGCGCCGTAGCCGCGACGCGTAATGGCGTATAGGTGATAGTCGACGGCAAGCTTAGGAGCAAGGTCATCAAAAATGTGCGCCGTGTTTCCAAGTCCGGCTAACAGCACAAGTGGCCGCCCGGAGCCGCCCCAATCAAGCACCTCCAACCGGACGTTTTCTTCGGCTACAACGAATTCCACTCGATGCGGCGATGGGTCGCGCCAAACTGCGGATTCTTGTGCGCAAAGAGGTATCACGGCCCAAAGGATGGGCAGAGCAGCCGTTCTGAGCAACGTTGGATTTTTCATCGGCTCCAACCTCCGTACTGACGATTCACTATCACTGACGGCGAGGACGCCTAATCGTGCAATTCGTTGTGTTGATTTGTACCAACGGCACACCATGTACATCTGGCTGCCACAGGGCAGAATAGCGGCCGCCTTATTCCCGCCGCAGAGCCAGCACCGGATCAATCCGCGTCGCCCGGTTGGCCGGCACCCAGATTGCCGCCAGCGAGACTAGAGCGAGCACAACCGGAACGGCTGCGAAGACCAAGGGGTCCACCGGCTTCACTCCGTACAGAAACGCCGCGAGCAGGCGGGTCAATCCGTAGGCCCCGCCCAAGCCGATCGCGATCCCGGCCACCGCCAGCAGCATTCCTTGCTTCACCACCATGCCACGAAGCTCCGCGGCCCCTGCTCCCAGCGCGACGCGGATGCCGATTTCCTGGGTGCGCTGCTCCACCGTGAATGCCATCAGGCCGTAAATACCGATGGCCGCCAGCGCCAAGGCAAGTCCGCCAAAGATAGAGAGCAGCAACATGTTGAAATCCTGCCGGGCGGTGGAGCGTACGACAATTTCGTCCATGGAGCGGATGCGCGCCACGGGCAATCCTCCGCTGGCTTGCCGTAATTCGCTTTGGATCGCTGAACTCAGCGAGTGGGGCTCCACGCGCGTTCGGATCACCCAGGCCAGCGGGTAGATGTCCGAGTTCAGTTTGGTGATGGCATCGGAAGCTTGCGCGTTCGGAATGTACATCACCGGGAACGGATCTACATTGAGAGCGAACATGCGAATGTCGCCAGCCACACCGATGATCTGGCGCGGAGGATCGACAAAAGCTGGTCCGACTCCCTTGCCGATGACGATCTGGTCTTTCAACGGGTCCGTGTCCTTCCAATACTTCTTCGCCATCGCCTGGCTTATGATCACCACTGGAGTGCTCGCGGCACTATCGCGATCGGTAAAAGTCCTCCCCCGAACCACCGGAATCCGGAAAACTTCAAGATACCTGGGCGCGATGGTCATCCAGCCTCCATTGGCCGTTTTGTCGGGCGGGCGGCCGACGATTTCGAACGGAAGCCCGTAGCCTCCTTCCAGGGGGACGCAGCAGGAAGCCGAGGCCGTCTCGACGCCCGGCAGAGCGCGAATCCGCTCCAGACCCTGCCGTACTACCTGCTCCACTCCGGCGGTCTTCTGAAACCGTTCCCCGGTGAGAGACATTCGCATGGTGAGGATGTTATGCGTGTCGTACCCAGGTTGTACCGACCGCAATGCGAGGAACGTGCGAATTAAGAGAGCGGAGCCGATCAGCAGGACCAACGCGAGGCCCGTTTCAACGATCACAAGTGTCGCGCGCGCCTTGTTCTGCCGGAAGCCGGAACCGGCGCGGCTGGAGGATTCCTTCAAGGCCGTATTAAGATCCGCTTTGGAAGACGCGAGCGCGGGAATCAGGCCGAAGACGATTCCGGTCAGCACCGCTATTCCGAGCGTGAACAGGAGAACCTGCAGGTCGAGTCCCACCGCTGCGCCGTTCTCTCCGATGCGAGGAATGTTGCCGGGAGTTTGCGCAAGTAGAACGCGAATGCCCGCTGAGCCGGCAGCAAGTCCCAGAATCGCTCCCGCGAGGGATAGAACGACGCTTTCCGTGAGTTGTTGACGAACCAGGGCCCACCTTCCCGCGCCCAGAGCCGCGCGAACGGCGAACTCCCGGCGGCGCGTGGAGGCGCGCACCAACATCAGGCTGGCCACGTTCGCGCAGGCAATCAACAATACGAATCCCACGGCGCCCGCCAGAATCAGCAGCGAAGGGCGTACGTTTTGCACCATTACGTCCTGCATTCTCTCCACTGCAAACGTATCTTCCTGCCACAGAGGATATTTCGCCTTGAATTGACTCGCGGCTACCTTCAACTGCGCGTTCGCCCGCTGAAGGCTGACGCCGGATTTGAGCCGGCCGGAGACCTGAAAGTAGTGGCCCTGGTTGGTGCTTTCCGGATCAATCTGAAACGGCTCCAACACGTCCGGGGCCTGGTCAATGCTCTTGTCCAGATTGGGACCCAGGATGCCGACGACGGGCCGCGCCTCCCCGTTGAGGGAGATGGTCTTTCCGAGGATATCGGGGTCGCCTGCAAATCGACGCTTCCATAGGCCGTCGCTGATCACCACCACTTTGGGGACATTTGGGCGATCCTCTTCCGGGGTGAAGCCTCGACCCTGGACTAGCGACGATCCGAAGAGCCGGAAGAAACCTT
>CAMAUG010000010.1 GCA_945861255.1 Candidatus Sulfopaludibacter sp. SbA3 | reverse complement strand
TCGTGCGGGTCGGCACCTACACCGTCTTCATCGAAGCCCGGGGATTCAAGCGGTACGAAGTGAAAGGTATCGAACTGACCGCTGGGCAGAATGTACGCCAGACCCATGCGCTCCAGGTCGGGGATGTGGCCGAGACGGTTCAGGTAACGGCGGAAGTGGCGCTGGTGAACACGGTGTCCGCGGAGCAGCTACAAACTTTCGATAGGAAGGCCGTGGTGGATCTGCCCTTGGCGCGGCGGAACTTCTCGGGCATCCTGAGAGTTGGTAGCGGCGTGACGCCCGCCACGGGCGGATCCGCCGGCGGTACACGCCTCAATGGACAAGGCAGGAACGGCACGGCATACTCGGTGGACGGCACCGAGTCCAGCGCCAATCCCGAGGGCCGGAATTCCCAGGCGTTCGGCGGAGTCAACTACGTCGATATCTTAAGCATGGAAACCATTCAAGAGGTGAGCGTGGTCAAGGGCGTTCTTCCGGCTGAGTACGGCGGCGCGCTGGGCGGACAGATCAACGTCTTGACCCGCTCCGGCACCAACAAGTTTCACGGCAGCCTGTTTGAGAACCATCAGAACCAGGGCTTGAACGCGCGAGACCCGTTTTTGAGCTCGAAGATCCCCTTCACGTATAACCAGTTCGGGGGCTCGGCGGGCGGTCCAATCAAGAAGAATAGGATTTTCATCTTTGGCGCCTACGAGGGCTATCGCGAGAACCAGCTGGGGCGGGTGACGGTCAATGTTCCGACGCAAGCCACCAGAGATATGGTGCTCCAGGCCCAGCCTTCGTATGCCAATGCCCTGGCGTTGGTGCCGCTTCCGAATCTGCCGTTCGCCACCGGCGCTGCTGCCGGGTTGTTCGATGGGACCGCGACAGGCATTCGCAGGGATAATCACATCGACCTCAAATCGGACATACGGGTCAATGACAACTCCAATCTTTCCCTCACGTATAGCCATGGGCGGCCCTTTCGTTTGGTCCCGAGCGCATATATCAACAACAACGCGGAGCAATACAGCTTTGGCGAACGCGGCACCGCGGCCTATACGACAGGTGGCGCCACTTGGACCTCGGAAACCCGCTACGGTTACAACAGCAACAACGCCCACACCCAAGACCTGGCTTTCAAAAACCCCTTGCCCGGCCCGCCGGAGGAATTCCTCCAGGGCCGCCGCCTCGGCCGGCTGGTCACCAACCTCGGCTGGGGCACCATCAACTCAAGCCAGGACCTCACGATTATAGGCCCCACCATCAGCCTGGGACAGAAGTTTTCCAAAAATTTGGGAAAGCACTCGCTCAAGTTCGGCGGCCTTTATACCTTCCACAGAGGCGCTCGCAACAATGTTGAAGGCGTCGCCTGGACCTATACCGGCCTGCCGGATCTGCTCAGCAACACGCCTAGTTCGATCAATGCCTCGTTCGGCAATGGAGAGAACCTGGCTAAAATGTGGGAACTCGGAGCCTTCATTCAGGATGACTGGCGGGTCAGCACCAAGCTTACGCTCAACATAGGGCTCCGCTACGATTACAATGCGCACTTGACGGCTAGAGCGCTGAACAACTCGGGAGCCGCTCTTTTCAACCCGGACGGGCTGCTGGACACTACTACGTTTAGAGTCGGCCCATACCGGCCGCAGGACAATCCGTATGAGAGCGACGGCGTTAATTTCGGGCCCCGCTTCGGATTCGCCTATAACGTGGACGGCGGTAAGACCGTCATCCGCGGCGGTACGGGACTCATCTTCAGCCCTCAGATCATTGGAAACATGTGGAATTTAGTTGGCGCCCTGAACATTCCGAAGCGGATCACCTTCAGCAAGCAAGAAGGGATCGCACTCGGACTGAAGTACCCGATGGTTAACGACGACATACGAAAGATCGCGGACGCCCAGGCTCGTGCGCAGGGCTTCACCAACGTCTTTGGGGTGATCAATCCCAAGATCGAGAGTCCTTACACGCACCACTACACGCTGGGGATTCAGCGCGAGCTGGTCCCAGGACTGGTGTTGGAAACTTCGCTGGTAGGGGTTCGGGGGACCAAATTCCCGCTGTGGCGCCCGCTCAACGAAGCGAATCGGGCCACCGGCATTCGTCCCAACCAATTGCTTCGGGCCCAATACTACCTGGACGGTTCGGCGACTTCACAGTACGCATCCTGGCAAACCTCGCTGCGCAAGCGATATTCCCGCAACTTGAGCACCAGCGCCCATTACACCTGGGGCAAGACGCTGGCGTACAACGGTGGCGACATCGGCACCTGGTATCAGGGCGACAACACGCCCCGCGTGCAGAACTTCAACGACATCAATGCGGAGCATGCGCCCGGCACCGGCGACATCAAGCATTATTTCTCATCGGAAGCGGTCTATGACCTGCCGCGTTTATCGAAGAGCAACGCCTTGGTGCGCCGCGTTCTGGGCGGTTGGCAAGTCGGGGGCATCTTCGAGGCCCGTAGCGGAGAGCCGCTGGCCATCACACAGCAATCCTCATTGCAGATTGCCCGACCGGACTACGTTGGCGGAAGCCCGATCGCCGACAATTTCAACCGCACACGTCAGTATTTGAACAAGAGCGCTTTCGCGCTGGTGCCGCTGGTGGCAGCCGGGGGAGCGACCAGCCGCCCCGGTAATCTGGGCTGGGGTGCGGTACGCGCGCCTGGACTGTGGAGTGTGGATATCTCGGTGACCAAGTCCATTGCTGTGAGAGAGGGCATGAATATAATAGTCCGCGCGGAAACGTTCAACGCGTTCAACCACTTTAATCCTCTCGCGTCCGCGATCATAACCAGTATCAACAGCCCCAACTTCGGTCAGATTCGAGGTGGCGTCTCGCCGCGAATCGTTCAGATTAACGGACGCTTCACTTGGTAGGGGGCGAGGCCAATCAAAGCTGCCGGGGCTGATGGGAATCAGAAGTACGGGCCCTAGTATCGGACTAGTCGCAGTCACGCTCGGGTTCGCCCATAGCGGCAGCAGCCGTGTTCGCGCACCGCGCTCATGGCTGGGCCCCGGCTTCGGCTGAGTGTGGAATCACGAACAGGCAATCCCCACTTGGAGTTCTCTGCCTCGGGAGGGTGCGCACTTGCCGTATCGAACGCGCAGGGCTTTCGGTGGCGTAGCGCTGGATACGCGATCACCAGGCGATGTGGGAACGGCGGCGCTGTTTCTTGGCTCGGGCACTCCGGACGCTCCGGGTCAAGGTAAGAGTAGCGCGCAAAGAGCGGCGGTGCGCGGCGAGGAAAGCTGACCTGCCGAATCTACCCCCGTAGCGCCGCCACTGTTGCCTTGGCCTGATCCAACAGGAACCCGATCTCGCTATTGCAGCTCAAAAACCGCAGTCCGCGGTCGCGCCATTTGAGGGCCAGCGGCAGCATGCGCACGTGCAGCCCGGGGGCCACACCGTGGCGGTTGCAGCTATCCCTAACGCGCTCGATGGCTTCCACCATCTTGGGATGATCGAACTCGCCGGGCACGCCGAGCGAGGTGGAAAGATCGGCCGGGCCCACCATCACCGCATCCACGCCCGGGACGGCCAGCAGATCGTCCACGCGTTCGAGCGCGGTCTTGGTTTCAATCTGCAAGACCACCATGGTGTTGGCGTTCATGTGCGCGATGATCTCCGGCATGGTGGCAACTTCATAGCCGAGGTGCACCGGCTGCAACCCGAAACCTCGCACGCCTTCCGGAGGGAAACGCGTCCAGGAAATGGCCTGCGCCAGCAGCTCCGGCGATTCCACGCGCGGGAACAACACGCCTTGCGCGCCGCAATCGAGAGCGCGCGCGACCAGTGGATATTGCAAGTCGCCCACGCGCACGATTGGGCACAAGCCGCTGTCGTTGGCCGCCCGGATCAGGTCCTGTAGTGTCTCCAGATCGAAGCCGCCGTGCTCGGAATCGAGGTAGGTCCAATCCAGGCCGGCCGCCGCCAGAATGCGCTGAATCTCAGGCGAGCGGATCATGGAAGTGCTGCAACCGAAGACAGTCTTGCCCGCTTTCAGGGCTTGTTTGACAGTGTTGATACGCATAAGTGAATAGAGATACCGTCACACCGTGAACACACGATGATCCGGACAACCGGGCTCGGCGGCCTCATACAGGCGTTCCACCAAGTCCATGCCGTGCTGGGCCAGAAACGGCAGGATCGAATAAAAGCGTTCCTGCAAGTGACGGTGCGGGTACAGCAGGTTCGCCAGGTGCCGCGCGTCGGAGGTCGCGCGCTGGTCGCGGCGCATGGCTTCCCGTGCGGTCTTCCGGGCGATCTTGTCTATCTGGTGGATGACTTTCGCGCGGCTCTTTTCGAGCGCGCTGGCAAGCGTCGGGTCGAACGCTTGCAACTCCGCGTTTAATTCATCCAGGTGGCGCGCGATTCCAGACTTGGCGTTCTCCACCGATTTTGAAACCATCTCCGGCACCAGCGCGCGGGCGATCCGTTCCTGCAAGGCTTCCTGATGTACAAACGCCTGCGCGACGGTCATGCCATAGCGATGCAGCAGCCTGGCGGAGCGGGAATCGAGCAGCGTGAAGCCGCCGCGCGCCAGCATCACGGGCATGCGCCCGAGCAGCCTCTCATAGAGCACGTGGGACTGCGCCAGGTACGCCAGTTCGCCCGGCCCTCCGATGAACGCCACCGACGGCAGCAGGTAATCCTGCATCACCGGACGCAACAACGCATTGGGAGAAATGGTTTCAGCGCGGCCGGCCAGCTCCGCGTAGTCGGCATCCTTGCGCCGCAGCGTCACGCGCTCGCCGTTTTCGAGCGAGAAAAACAGCGAAGTTTTGGCGTCCACATGTACTTGTGCGTGGTAGCCGGCGGCTGTCAATTCCCGCGTGCGCTCCAGCAGGTCGGATTTCAATTCGGGCGCCGCTTGCAGTGCTTTCGCAAGGAACGGAGCGGCGATCCTGCGAATAGCCGGGTCCAGGGGATCAAGGAAAATCAAGCCGAGCTTGCCGGCGATCTTCCGCATCAATGCGCGGAATCCGGCGCCCATGGTGACGCCCGGGGCGTAAGCTTCGGCGGCCACGGCGAGCACGTCATCGGCAAACGGCATCCCCGCCAGCGCGGCGCGCAGATTCTCGATGGGCGGGTTCGTGACTGCAATGCCTCCCACCGGACGGGGGCGGCCCGCAGTCTCCTTGGGCGCTTCGACGCGCAGTTGCACCGACTCACCCGCGGCATTGAACACCCACGCGTGGTCCACTTCCGGAAAGTCGTGGTCCTCAGTGGCTAGCCAGAAGACGGGGACAGCGGGAGTTCCAATTTCAGTAAGCTGCCGTGCCAATCGCGCTGCGGTAACGGCCTTATAGATGGTGTAGGCGGGTCCAGTGAATAAACCCACCTGCTGGCCGGTTACGACGACCACGGTTCCCGGCTCCGATAAACGCTGCAGCGCTTCCGAGGGTCCGTTCTGGGCGGCCAGTGCGGCAACCAGCGCCGCCCGCCGTTCATCTGGGTAGTCGATCTCCCCCACTGCGCGCTTCAGCGACGCCGCAGAGTTCGGATCGTGCCGGTAGAACTTTGCAACTCTATCAAAATGATAGGAAAAATCCGCAAATAGCCGGGACGTGCCTGGCAAATCGGTGTGCCGGATACATGCAGGTTGCATAGCGGGCTAATATCAAACAGACAGGACCAAGGGTAACAGATGCGGCAGGCCCGGCGAAAGTTGTAAGAGAGTTGTAGGAGAATGGATGCACAGAGACTGAATGGAAGACAACCAATTTCGCGACCGGGCCGATCATGCCCTTGAGGACCTGCACCGCCGCTTGACGGCCGCGGCGGATCGGCACGATTTCGAAGCCGACTTCAACTCCGGCGCACTGACGATTGAATTCGAAACGCCTCCCGCCAAATTCGTCGTCAGTCCCAATTCGCCGGTGAAACAGATCTGGGTATCCGCGCAACTGCGGAGCCATAAGCTCGATTGGGATGAAGCGCGCGGCGAATTCGCCACGGGCGGCCAGTCTTTGGCGCAATTGATCGGGTCCGCGATCGGGCAGCAACTGGGCGAGGAAGTGAAGCTGTAAGCCGTGCCCGGCGTCTACATTTCTTATCCGTTCTGCGCGCAAAAGTGCACGTACTGCAATTTCGCCTCGGGTGTTTTCCCGCGCGAGCTGGAGCCTAGTTACGTTGACGAATTGCGCGCCGAGCTGCTGAAGACAGAGTGGCCCTGGACCCCGGAAACGGTGTACCTGGGAGGCGGCACACCCAGCCAGATGGACCCCACGGCGCTCGCTTCCGTCCTCGCAAGTGTTCCTGGGAAACCGTGGCGGGAGGCTACGATAGAAGCCGCCCCCGGCGGCCTGACGCGCGAGAAACTGCTGGCGTGGAGCGAGGCAGGCGTCAACCGCGTGAGCCTCGGCGTACAATCGTTCGTTCAAAAAGAGCTCGCCCGCACAGGCCGCAAGCATACGGCGGAGATCGTGGAACGCGAAGTGGCGCTGTTGCGGGGCTGTGGAATCGCGTCGATCAGTATTGACCTCATCGCGGGCCTGCCCGGGCAGACGCCCGCGAGTTGGAAGGAATCGCTCGACTGGATCGAGCGGCTCGGCACTCCGCACGTATCGGTTTACATGCTCGAAGTGGACGAAGACAGCCGCCTTGGCCTGGAAATTCTGAACAACGGCTCGCGCTATGGTGCGTCCGACGTGCCTGTGGAAGACGCGATCGCGGATTATTACGAGACGGCGGTGGAGCGGCTGACCGCAATGGGAATGGAACGCTACGAAATCTCAAATTTCGCGCGGCGGGGTTTTGAATCCATCCACAATTTGAAGTATTGGAAGCGCGAGCCTTACCTGGGGTTCGGCGCCGACGCGCATTCCTTTTGCGGCGAGATGCGCTGGCAGAATCCGGAGAACGTGGCCGACTACGTCGCGGGATTCGCGTCGCCGGAGCGCACGCCCGCCGATGCCGTTGGCGAGAAGTTCTACCTTGGTCTTCGTCTCAGCGAAGGGATCGCGGACGACACTGCACCGTTTGCGGAAGTGATCGGCCAATTCACTAGCGAGGGTCTGGTGGAACGTCACGAGGGCCGCATCCGGCTCACTCCGCGCGGAGTGCTGCTGTCGAATGAAGTGTTCGCGGAGTTTGTCGGAGGTGTGGCTCCTAGCGTCAGGTAGATCGTGTACCTTGAAGGTGTGACGGTTGAGCAGAAAGCGCAGCTCGGCGAAGTCGTTTGGGTCGACCCAGAGCGGATGAGCGGCACCCCCTGTTTCAAGGGGACACGCGTTCCCGTTCAGTGCTTGCTCGACTATATCGAAGGGAATTCCACCTTGGAGGATTTCTTTCAGGACTACCCGTCCGTTTCGCGGGAACAAGTGAGCCGATTCCTTGAATTCGCCAAGGAACAGATCGTCGAACTCGTCACGCCGTAGTGCGAATTTTGCTTGATGAGTGCGTTTCCCGCCCGCCTGAAGCGCGCTTTCCCCGGCCACGCGGTGAGGACTGTTACCGAGGTTGGATGGAAGTCTGCAAAGGATGTCCCTCTGTTGGAGCTTGCCGGCAAATCGTATGATGTGTTTGTTACAGTGGACCGGCGGTTTGCTCGTCAGGCCGATATCTCGCGTTACCAGATCGGTGTCTTGATTGTGCGGGTTCCGAATAATCGATTCGAGAGTTTCTTCCCGTTTTTCCCGGAACTCGTATCGGCCGCCGAGCGTGTCAAATCAGGCCAGGTAATACAGCTTGGCGGTGTTGGGCGATAACGTTACACGATCACCACGGGTGTTATCCTCAGATTTAGCGCCCTTCCTCGCTGTTTTATGCGCCCTGAATCCTATTCCACGCCGAGCGGTATCACCGTTACCCGCACCGCCTCCAACGTGCGCTTTGACCGCGGGCTGCGCGGTTTGTTGAAGAAGCTGGACACGCAGCGCGGAATTTATCTCTCATCAGGCTATGAATTTCCCGGGCGCTACTCGCGGTGGGATATCGGGGCAGCCGCGCCGCCCATCGAAATCATTTCGCGCGGCCGCGACGTGCTGATCCGGCCGCTCAACGAACGGGGCCGGGCGCTGAACCTGATGCTGGAGCCGGTGCTCGCGCCGCATCCGCACTGGGAAACGTTCGCGAATGAAGATGGCGTCCTGCACGGGACACTGAAACCCTTGCCGGCATTGTTTCCGGAAGAAGAGCGCAGCAAGCAACCATCGGCATTTTCAGTGCTGCGGGCGCTAATCGAGGAATTCAAGCATCCGCTCGCGGGGCGCCTGGCACTGGTGGGAGCATTCGGCTATGACCTGTTATTGCAGTTCGATCCCATCGAGTTGAAGCTGCCGCGCGAAGACGTGAAAGACCTGCACCTGTTCCTGTGCGACGACATTTACTTCATGGATCGCAAGACGGAACGCATCGAACGCTATCAGTTCGATTTCGCGGGCCGCGGCGCCAGTACGCACGGTATCCCCCGTACCAATGAACGCCTGAAGCGGCCGCGCGGGAAAGCGCCGGAAGCGGCCGTCATCACCAGCGATCACACCCCCGAGCAGTACATCGCCAAGGTGCAAACCGTGCGCGAGCGAATGCGGCAGGGCGATTACTACGAGGTGATTCTCCGCCAGATTTTTGAGACTCCCTACAACGCCAGCCCCTCGGAATTGTTCGAGAAGATTCAACTCGCCAGTCCGAGTCCCTACGAATTTTTCCTGCAGTTGGGCGAGGAGCAATTGATCGGCGCGTCG
The DNA here is from genome assembly GCA_945861255.1 of Candidatus Sulfopaludibacter sp. SbA3. Classification (GTDB taxonomy): domain Bacteria; phylum Acidobacteriota; class Terriglobia; order Bryobacterales; family Bryobacteraceae; genus Palsa-187. Next base: position 17,115 of record CAMAUG010000010.1, on the reverse strand, counting down.
CCGGAAATGTTCGTGCGCGTGGAGGGCCGCCGCATGGAGACGTGCCCCATCTCCGGCACAGCGCGCCGCACGGGGGACCCTCTGCGCGACGCCGAAAACATCAAGCAGCTTTTGAATTCCCTCAAGGAAGAATCGGAACTGACGATGTGCACGGACGTCGACCGCAACGACAAGTCGCGCATCGCCGTACCGGGGTCGGTAAAACTGATCGCTCGGCGGTTGATTGAATCCTACGCGGGCGTGTTCCACACCGTGGATCACGTGGAGGGGACGCTGGCCGATGGATTCGATTCGCTCGACGCGTTTCTCACCCACATGTGGGCCGTCACCGTGATCGGTGCACCCAAAAAATGGGCCGCGCAGGCCATTGAAAATCTGGAAAACGAAGCACGGGCCTGGTATGCAGGCGCGGTGGGGATGATCTCCTTCGATGGCGATATCAACACCGGCATCACCATCCGGACTATTCACTTGAAGAATGGCCAGGCGCGTTACGCGGCAGGCGCCACGCTGCTCTACGATTCCGATCCAGCGAGCGAAGACCGCGAGTGTTGGATGAAAGCCACCGGTTTCTTCCGCGCGCTGAACGCCGAAAAGAAAACCGATCTGGTCTATGCGCCGCGCGCGGGAGAAGGCGCCGGGGTCCGTCTATTGCTGGTCGACCACGAAGATTGCTTTATTCACACGCTGGCGAATTACGCGCGCCAGACGGGTGCGCAGGTGATGACGTACCGCTCGGGATTCCCGCTGCACTTGATCGAGAAGATCGACCCGTCCTTGATCCTGGTTTCGCCCGGTCCGGGCCGCCCGTCGGATTTCGGAGTCCCCGAATTGATCCGCCACGCGGCCAAACTTGGTGTTCCTGTTTTCGGAGTGTGTCTCGGCCTGCAGGGCATGGTGGAGGCGTTCGGCGGCGAGCTGGGCGTGCTAGGCTATCCCGTGCACGGCAAGCCGTCGATGATCCGGCATCGCGGCATCGGCGTCTTCGAGGGCCTGCCGGAGCAGATACAAGTGGGCCGCTATCACTCGCTGTACGCGATCCGCGAAAAGCTCCCGAGCGTGCTCGAGATTACCGCCGAAACCGACGACGGCGTGATCATGGGCGTGCGCCACCGCGACCTGCCCATGGAGGCCGTGCAGTTTCATCCCGAATCGATCCTTACGCTCGAAGGAGACTGCGGCCTGCGTTTGATGGAAAACGTGGTGCGCCAGCTTGGGCGCGCGCGAGCCTTGCGCTGAGTGATGCTCACGATCTTCCGGCGCGCCGAACTACCCAAAGAACTCCGCAGCCTCATGATCTTCGACCGCAAGGTGTTCGGCGAGTCCGATCGCTTCGACGCCCCTTACTGGCAAACTCTCGAATCGTATTGGCTGCTGGAGGGCGGCGTGAAAGTGGGGTGCTGCGCGTTTGAACGGAATGTCGCGCAGAATTCCCTCTATATCGCCACTACGGGTATTCACCCCGGATTCCAAGGTCGCGGGTTCGGCAGGCTGATGAAGGCCTGGGAAGTGGCATTTGCGCGGCATCACGGGTTCAAGCGCATCGTGACGAACTGCCGCAAGCGGAACACGGCAATGATAAGGCTGAACAAGAATTTCGGCTTCAAGGCGATCCGAACCGAGCCCCGTTACTACTCCGATCCAGTGGACTCGATGGTTGTCATGGAGCTCCGATTGGCTCCAGGCTCCGCTTTCAGTCGCGTGTGAGCGCCTCGGGCCGGCGCCTACGTCCGCCGCGCGCGATCATACTGGGCGGTGGCCAGAACGCCGCAGCCGGGGAGCGGTGACCCGTGCCTCGGCATGCTGAGTCGAACGGCACAACCGGGAGGATGCTTAGAACGGCACGTCGTCGTCGCTGATGCCATCCTGCATGGGCGGCTCGGCGGCGGCAGGCGCGGCGGCTGGGCGGGCGCGGGGGGCGGAGCGCATACCCTGGCCGGCACCCTGACTGGCAGGTTGCGCGTAGCCTTCTTGCGAGAAACCCTCTTCACCACCCGCGCCGGCTCCGGAACCGCCGCCAGCGCCGCGGCCGCCGAGCAGGATCACCTGATCGGCGACCACGTCGGTGGCCCACACCTTCTTGCCGTCTTTGTCGTCATAACTGCGCGTTTGCAGGCGCCCTTCGACGTAGACCTGCGTGCCCTTGGTGAGGTACGGCGCGACGTTCTCACCGCGCCACAGGACCACGCGGGACCAGTCCGTCTCCTCCTTCCACTCGCCGGTCTGCTGGTCTTTCCAGCGCCGGTTGGTGGCTACGGAGAATTTGGTTACCGCCACCTGGGAGGCGGTATAGGCGGTCTCGGCGTCCCGGCCGAGGTGCCCGATGAGAATCACTTTGTTTACGCTGCGGCTTGCCATGATTCTAAAACTTACCATATAGGGAACTTGCGCGCCTGCCGAAAAGCAGACCGGCAGCGCTTGCGCCTCGAAAGGGTGTATGATTTTGGGCGGAAGGCACGCAAGACAAAGAACGCGGGTGGCGGCGGGATGAATTTCCAAACATCGATCAGAGCATGCGCGGTCACACTGGCAGGCTGCATGATGTGTGCCCCGGCTCCGGCGCAGACGCTGGTGGGGACGCCCGGAGCGGCTGTGCACGTGATCGCAACGGACCTGGCGGTGCTGGAAGCCCAGGAGGTTCGCAAGGAACTGAACTGCACCGTCACGCCGGAAAAACCGCTGCTCGGATTCGATCTTCGATTTCATGCCGGGTTCGAGGCGACGGTGCCGTTGAAGGATATTGCGGGATCGGAGAACACTCTCAATATTCTGTTCCGCGTCACGCCGGCGGACCGCTCCGCGGAGCCCAGCTACTTTGTCCAGCACTACATGGTGCCAAAGATCGACGAAGACGCGGGCGGCGACGCGATTCTGGAAGGTGTCATCGATCTGGGTGAAGGGAAGTACCACGTCGATTGGCTGATCAGAGACCGTACGGAGAAGGTGTGTTCCTTCTATTGGGACATGAACGCGGAGCTGCCGAGCCGCGATCGCGAGATCCAGATGGAAATGCCGGCGGGCAAGGTGGAGGCCGCGCACTTCGAGCAGTTCACGCCGGAACCGGCGGTGGCGCGAACGCTGGATTCGAAAATCGAGGCGCCCCTGAAGATCAAAGTGCTGATGAACTTCGCGCCCCAGAATGCGTACGCGCATACCATGCGCCCCCTGGATACCATCGCCCTGGTGTCCGTGTTGCGGCGTATTACAAGACAGCCCGAATTTGGCTCTTTTTCCCTGGTGGCTTTCAATATGCAGGAACAGCGCGTGCTGTACCGCCAGGAGAGCGCGGATCAGATCGATTTCCCGGCGTTGGGAGAAACGCTGAAGTCCATCAAGCTTGGCACGGTGGACACCAAGCGCTTGCAGAACAAACACGGCGACACCGAGTTTCTGACGGAACTGATCCAACAGGAAATGTCGACTGCCGATCATCCCGACGCCCTGATTTTCGCGGGGCCCAAAGTCATGCTCGGCCAGCAGGTGCCAGAGGAGACGCTCAAGCCGCTCAGTGTGGATTACCCCGTGTTTTACCTGAATTACGCCGTGAATCCGCAAGCGGCGCCGTGGCGCGATTCCATAGGCCGCGCGGTGCGGCTGTTCCGCGGAACCGAGTACACCATCAGCCGTCCGCGCGATCTGTGGTTCTCTTTCACGGAGATGGTCGCGCGTATTGTAAAATCGAGGCAATGGCGGTATCCTGAAACCACCCAATAGCCTCTTATGCGCCGATGCACTCTTTTCTCGACGACAGTAGCGATATTGCTGGCGTTGCCCGCGGCGGCGCAGGAACCAGTTCCCAATAAGTCCTACATCAACCGGCTTGCACCGTATGTGACTTCTCCGGCGCGCGTGGTGGACAGGATGCTGGAGCTGGCACGCCTGAAGCCGGGCGAAACGCTGTACGACTTGGGGTGCGGCGATGGTCGCATTCTGATCGCGGCCGCAGGCAAGTACAAAGCCAACGCCGTGGGCGTGGAGATCTCGCCGAAGCTGGTGGCGCAGGCCACCGCCAACATCGTGAAGCGAGGCCTTACCGGAGTGGCGCACGTGATTCACGGCGACGCGATGGAAGCAGACTTGAGCCGCGCCGACGTGGTGACCATCTATCTGGCGACCGCGCTAAACGAAAAGCTCCGGCCGCGCCTGGAAAAATTCCTGAAGCCCGGCGCACGCGTGATTTCGCACGACTACGCAGTACCGGGCTGGAAAGCCGCGCGCATCGAGAAAACCGACGACCGCCACGAGCATCTGCTGTACCTGTATGAGATGCCAGCGGAAAAGAACTGACAAGAACTGACGGCCGGGGCGTGGTCGAAGCCTCCCGCGCATGATTCCTCTCCGCTCCACTGAACGCATCCACTCCAAGACCATCGTCACGGGCGTCTTCATCGCCCTGAACGTTCTGGTCTTCTTCTTTCAGGTGTCTCTGAACCGCGCGGGCCTGACGCTGTTCGTCGAGACCTTCGGCGTGATTCCGGACGCGATCAGCGGGCGGTTGTACACGTTGCTGACCTCCATGTTCCTGCACGGAGGCTGGATGCACCTGATCGGCAACATGCTGTTCCTGTGGGTATTCGGACGGAACGTGGAAGATTTGATCGGCAGCGCTCGCTACGCGGGTTTCTACGTGCTGTGCGGATTGGCGGCCGCGGTGTTGCAAGTAATCATAAGCCCTTACTCGCGGGTTCCAACGATTGGCGCCAGTGGAGCCATCGCGGGCGTGATGGGCGCATACCTGATCAAGTTCCCGCGGGCGCGCATTGTGACGCTGGTGCCGATATTCGTGTTCATCACGACCATGGAAATTCCGGCGGCGCTGATGCTTTTGTGGTGGTTCGCGATTCAATTCGCGAGCGGGTTGGGATCGCTGGCCACGACTAATTACACCGGCGGCGGCGTGGCGTGGTTCGCGCACGTGGGCGGTTTCGTGGCGGGGATGCTGCTGATCCGCTTGTTCCCCGCCCGCAGGCCGAAGTGGCGGGCATGGTACGAATCGGATTAAGAGTCCACGCGCTCAACTTTCCGGCACGGTCCATTTTTCGCCGGGTTGAAATACCTTGAAGAACTGCTCCGGGCGCTGGTCCGACATGTGCGTGACGAAGGCGTTCTCCTATCCTGGTCTTGATGCGGGCGACGACCGCGCGCCCTGAGTCATTTAGGATCGCTTGGGCCGTACTATCGCCACCAGCGCCTCAACTATTTGATGGAATGGCGTTGGTTTCAGGGAGCCGACAGTGGAGTGAACCAGGCTGGCGTCGGCCGTGAACAACTTGCCCGGACGCGCGAAGCTGGTCACATTTAGTGAACCGGAGATGAAACTCGAATTGTCAATCTCTACCGCCGAAGCGTCCCGGTAGGGATTGCTGGTTACCTGGCACAGAATCCAGTCGTCTTTGCCGCTATGGGCCAAGACAACGGCGGGTCGCAACTTGGTTTGAGATAAGTCGGAAAACGGAAAGCGGACCAACACTACGGCGCCGGCTGCAAGTGGGACCACGCTTCGTCCTCCTCCGGGCGCATCCAGTCTTGGGCGAGGGCGGATTCGCTCAAGAGTGCGGTCTCGGGAATCAGATGGTCATCGAGAATCGTCACTAAGGCTCTGCGCGATGCGGGCAGCTGCACAGGTTCGAGCAGACGCACATTCCCGTGCTCATCTATCACGGCTTCGAGTGTCTGAACGCTCATCTACCCCATGGTAACGGAATTTACTCAAGGACGGGACGCGCGCACACCTATTCTTCCGGCACGGTCCATTTTTCGCCGGGTTGAAACACTTTGAAGGACTGCTCGGGGCGCTGGCCCAGCATGTGCGTGACGAAGCCACTCTCATCGCCGGGCGTATAGTGCATGGGCGCGAGCCACTTCGCGCCGATGTCGGAGGCGAGTTGCGCGGCGTCGGCCGGTGAGAAGTTTTTCCCGCCGATAGGCAGCAGCGCGACGGACACGTTATAGGGGCGCAAGCGTTTCGCCAGGCCGCCATAGGCCACGCAATCGCCGGCGTGATAGATGGTCCAGCGGCCAAAACGAATCAGGTAGCCCAGATAAGGGTAGCCGCCGGGCGGCGTCCAATCGAGGGCCGGGTGCGCCGACGGCACGGCGTACACGCGGCCGTATAAGTTGTCCTTCCAATACTCGACGCGCAGATCGGAATCCGTGGTGGTCAAGCGCGGCAAGGGGATGCCGAACGAATTGGCGTGCGCGGCTGCGCTCTTCGGAAGAATCAATTTCGCGTGTGGCGACGCTTTGAGCATCGCCGCCACCGACGGGCCGTCCAGGTGGCCGCCGTGCGCATGCGTGGCCAGAATCATGTCCGCATTGCGGACCGTGCCGGCGTCCAGCAGAGCCCCGGGCCGCGAAAGCAGCGGGTCCACGTAAAACGTGATATTTGCGAAACGCACCACGAACCCGGCGTGGCCCAGCCACCACAGCGTGGGCGTGGCGGTGAGGGTCTGGTCGATTTCGGCGAGGAGATTCACTGGTTGGCGGCTCTGTGCAGACGGTCGAGTACGGCTGTCCATTCGATGGTATCAGGCGGAGGCTCCACGGTGATGGAAGGCCAACCTTCGGCGTCGAGTTCATGCAGCACACCGTAAAGGAGGGCCGCATATGCGGCGGCGGCCGCGGGCATGTGGACCACCCGCGCGGCTTGTGCGGGCCGCGCGATCCAGACATATGCCCCGCGCGGATCGGGCGCCTCCGAAAGCGTGAGCGGAGTGCGCGGACTGTAATGGCGCGCGTGCATGCCCGGCGCGGGGTGCGGACTCCCCGGTATCGCTACCGCCCGCTCTATATCGGGAAACCCGATCATGCCGGACCGCAGCAGCCGGATTTCGGGACCCTCCACGGAAACGACGGTCGATTCAATTCCGACCTGGCAGGGCCCGCCATCGAGCACGGGAACCGCATCACCGAACGCACGCCGCACGTGATCGGCAGTGGTGGGCGAAAGCCCGGTGAACTTGTTGGCGCTGGGCGCGGCCAGAGGAACGCCGGCTTCGGCGATCAACTCCAGCGCGACGGGGTGGTTGGGAACGCGAATGCCCACGGTGGGCAGGCCGGCGGAGACGATGTCCGGGATCGCGGGCGTTTTCGGCAGCACCAACGTGAGCGGCCCGGGCCAGTAGCGCCGGGCGAGAGCCTCGGCACGCGGCGGCCATTCCGCGACGAGCGTCTTCGCCATCTCAATGGAAGACACATGCACAATCAGCGGACTGGACGCCGGGCGGCCCTTCAATTGGTAGATTTTCGCAACCGCGGCGGCATCGAGCGCGTTCGCGCCCAGGCCGTAGACTGTCTCCGTCGGAAAGGCGACCAGATCGCCGGAGCGGAGCAGCGCGGCGGCTTGTTTAATGGAGAGCATGGTGTGGGCCACCCGCTCCCTCACGGTCGCGGCTCGGAAGCCTTTACTGTCACACGACCATGAGGGGGCGGATGGGGTGCAGCCAAGTTAATCGATGTCCTCTTTATCCGCGCCCGCGGCCGCGGTCTTGCCGGTTTTTCGCCACACCAGGTAGGCATGCGTGAATTCGCTCAAATCGCCGTCGATAACGCGGTCCACATCGCCGACACCGAGCTTCGTGCGATGATCCTTGATCAAACGGTACGGGGCCAGCACGTAGCTGCGGATCTGGCTGCCGAAGTTGATTTCCAGCTTGGAGTCTTCCACCTTGCGTTCCTCCGCGCGCTTCTTGGCCAACTCATGTTCGTAAAGTTTCGCTCGCAATTGTTTCATCGCGGTGGCTCGGTTCTTGTGCTGGCTGCGCTCGCTCTGGCACTGCACGACGATGTTGGTGGGGAGGTGCGTCATGCGGATGGCTGAATCCGTGCGGTTGACGTGCTGGCCGCCGGCGCCCGAGGCGCGGAACGTATCGACGCGCAGGTCTTCCGCGCGGATGTCGATCTTGATTTCATCGTCGATCTGCGGATACACGAAAGCGGACGCAAACGAAGTGTGCCGCCGCGCGTTGGCGTCGAACGGCGAGATGCGCACCAGACGGTGAACGCCCACTTCACTTTGCAACATACCGTACGCGTTTTCGCCGTTGATTTCGAAGGTGACCGATTTGATGCCCGCGCCTTCGCCTTCCAGACGGTCCGTGATGACGGCTTCATAGCCGTTGCGCTCCGCCCACCGCAGGTACATGCGCAGCAGCATCTCGGCCCAGTCCTGGCTTTCGGTTCCGCCCGCGCCCGGGTGGATGGTGACGATGGCGCTGCGGGCGTCGTTTTCACCCGACAGCAGCATCCGGGTCTCCAGCTTTTCCAGATAGCCGGCGAGTCCCTTGATTTCTCGCGCCAGATCCGCGCCGACGTCTTCGCCTTCGCGCGCGAGTTCAAACATCGTCTCCAGGTCGCTGGTGAGCGTGGAGATCTTTTCGTCCTGGCCGATTTGCTCCTCCAGGCGCTTACGATCCTGCATGATCTTCTGGCTTTTTTCGGGATTCGCCCAGAAGTCCGGCGCGTTGGTCTGTTCTTCGAGCTTGGCTACCTGCGATTTGCGGGTGGGTGCGTCAAAGATAGCTCCGCACAGCGTCAGCCTGCTGGCGGAGCGAAACGTACTCTCTTTCCAGTTCGTCGAGGGTCATTCTAATCTGATTTTAGCAGGGCGGCGGAGAGGTCGCTGAACCGCGCGTCAACGTGAATAAGCGCGATGATCAGCGGTGGTCACGCGAAGGTCCAGCCGTAGTCACGCGACGCTCAATGTCGAGCACGCGATTTCTTAAACCACCGCGGATCGAATACAAAGGCCGGTGGAGCTTCCCATTGGATCTCGAAGTAGGCGTCGTGAGTGGGATTGGATCACGGACGGCACGGTGATGGCGAGCGACCTCCAGGAGGGGACCCATTCGCCGTAGCAATTGGTTAGTCAGGGTTGTTTCACGCCAAGTCCTAAGGTATTCCCCCGATTGCAACGCCGGGGCATCCGGCCTAGCCTGAGAGTGTGAAGTACTGGGTCTCTTTATTCTTGCCGGCCACGCTCGCGCTGGCACAATCGGCCGTGACGGTATACACGACGGATCTCAGCGGACACCGCATTCCGGACGCCAAGGTCACGTCCACGGAACCGGGCCAGCGGACGTTCATGAGCCAGTCCCTCAACGGGCGCCAAGTGCCATTGCAGGCCACCGAAGCGCGCGTACTGAGTGAAAGCCCCGCCGGCCGCGTCACGGAAACCATCACACGCAGGTACGACGCCGATGGGAAACTTGTGGAAACGGAGCGCGTGGTGGCGGAGGAGCAGAAGGGCGCGGGCGGACAATCGTCCATCAAGGCTACGGTTTATCGCAGCGATCTACATGGCCGGATGATCGAAGCGGAGCGCCGCGCGATCGAAACGGTCACCCAGGGATCGACCACCGTCTCCGACGTGGTCGTGAATCGTCCGACTCTGAATGGCACTTTCGAGGCCACCGAGAAGCGCAAGGTAACCACGGTAACGGAAGGCAGCGTGACGCGTGAAACCGATGCGCTGGCCCTGAAAACGCCCGGCGGCCAGTTCACGGAACGGGCGAGGGAAATCCGTGAAACCGACACGGCGGGCGGCTTGACAAAGACGAATGTCGCGAACTATGAACTGAACTTTACTGGGCGCATGGAGATGATGCGTCAGCAGGCTGGTACGACAACCAAGGCTGCCGACGGATCAGAGATCACCGAAGTCAACCTGTACGCCGTCGCCCCCTATGGCATCACGCGTGACGAGCGCAACGAGGGCCAAAAGCTCAAAGAGCAGCAGATCATCGTGCGCACGCCGGGCCTGGGCGGAACCGTGTTGGAATCCACCAGCGTCCGCCGTCCCACGCTCGCCGACCAGTCCAAGCTTGGGGCTCCCGTCAAGATCTCCGAGACCGTGTGCACCGGCAAGTGCGACGCTCCTCCCGCACGGTAACAACTGGGTCATCCATCGTTTCTGGAACCCACCAACGGCTCAAGTACGGCAAGTGCTCGTGGGATTCACATTGAGCCAGAACCCGGTATCCTGAAATTAATGTTGTTTGCTACTATCCCAGAAGCCATTGAGGAGATCCGCGCCGGCCGTATGCTGGTGGTGGTCGATGACGAAGACCGCGAAAACGAAGGCGATCTCACCATGGCCGCCGAGTGCATCACGCCGGAGACCATAAACTTCATGGCGACGCATGGACGCGGGCTGATCTGTCTGGCGCTTGCGCCGGAACGCTGCGATGCGCTGCATCTTCCGCTGGTTTCACCCAGGAATACGTCGCGGTTTGGAACGGCGTTTTGCGAATCGATCGACGCCGCCGAAGGCGTCAGCACCGGCATCTCCGCGGCCGACCGCGCACACACCATCCGCGTGACCATGTTGCCGGGAGCGGGACCTCGCGACCTGGCGCGGCCCGGCCACGTATTTCCACTGCGCGCGCGCGAAGGCGGCGTGCTGGTCCGCGCCGGGCAGACTGAAGCCGCGGTGGACCTGGCGCGCATGGCGGGTCTCTCCCCGGGCGGAGTGATTTGCGAAATCATGAATGACGATGGCTCCATGGCACGCGTGCCGCAGCTTGCGGAATTCTGCGGCCGCCACGGCCTGAAAATGATTTCCGTCGCCAGCCTGATCCGTTACCGGCTGGGCACGGAGCATCTGGTGCAACGCCGCGCCGAAGGAAGCCTGGAAACCGAATTCGGCCCTTTCCGCACGGTGTCCTATGAGAGCCCCATCAACGGGGAGGCGCACCTCGCGCTGGTGCGCGGCGAGGTTGCCCGGCAGCCGCGCGTGCTGGTCCGCATGCATTCGCGTTGCCTGGTGGGCGATGTGTTCGGTTCCACGCAATGCGATTGCCGCGAAACGCTGCTGGCATCCATGGCGCGCATCGTCGAAGAGGGCGCGGGAGTGCTGGTGTACCTGCACCAGACCGGACTCGGTGCGCGCCAGCATTATTCGGCGCTGGACGGTCCAGTGCACGCGCCGCCCCAGGATGAAACCGGCATCGGCGCCCAGATCCTTTCCGATCTGGGGTTGTCCACCATCCGCTTGCTGACCAACCATCCGCGCAAGCTGATCGGCGTCGACGCGTTCGGTATTGAAATCGTGGAGCAACTCCCGGTGACAAGAGGGTAGTTACCGGAACAAGCTCCGCGCCAAAAACCACACATTCGCAGGGCGCTCCGCCAAACGGCGCATGAAGTACGGATACCATGCCGTTCCATACGGTACGTACACCCGTACGCGATAGCCCTGGCGCGCCAGCATACGCTGCAAATCCCGCCGCACGCCGTAGAGCATCTGAAATTCAAACTGGTCCGCGCGAATGCCGCGCTCCTTGATGTACCGCAGCGCCTCCTGAAGAATCGCCGGATCGTGCGTGGCGATGGCCGGAAACGTTCCCGCGTCGAAAAGCCTCTTCATCAGCTTCACGTAGCTCTCATCGACGTCTCTCTTGTCGGGAAACGCGAGTTCCGGCGGCTCGTCATAAGCGCCCTTGCACAGGCGCACGGAGATGCGGCGCTTGCTGGCCTCCTCCACATCGCGCGCGCTTCGCCGCAGATAAGCCTGGATCACGCACCGTATGCATCCGGTTTCCGCGGCCACCTGCTCCACAATATCGTAGGTGCGGTCAGTGTACCGGCTTGACTCCATGTCGATCTCGACGCGGCTCCCGGTGGCTTGGGCACGAAGAGCGAGCCGACGGACGTTCTCCATGCACGCGTCGAAAGAAAAATCCACGCCGAACTGGGTCAGCTTAATCGCGACATCGGCCGGCAGTTTTCTTTCAAAGATGCGATTGAGCGCGTTAAGATATGCATCGGTGGCCGACGCGGCTTCCTCAAGCGACGTTACATTCTCACCCAGATGATCCAGCGCAATCAGAAATCCGTGTTTGGCCAACTGCTCGCACACCGCGAGCCCCTGCTCCAACGTTTCCCCCGCCACAAACCGGCGCGTGAGCCTTTTCGCGATGGAGGAGTTTTCCATCCATCGGCGGAAGGTCCGTTGCTGCGAGAGGTACAGGAAGAACCGGCGAGTCATTCCAGTTGGGACGGTCCGGCTAGTCGGGACGGTCCGGCGACTCTGATGGGCGGCTCCGGGCCCCGCGGCAACACCTGCGGCTCTCGCGCGGCGGCGTCCAAGTGCGGAACTCGCGGCGTTTCCGCGGCTCCGCCGACGCCCAGATCGCTCATCCTGCGAAGCGAAGGCAGCACGCGAGCATCCCATGATCCGGCGGACCGGTTATAGACATCCAACGCTTTCGCCAAATGGCGCCCGGTATCCGCATACGCTTCGCTAAAGCCGCGCAGGCGGTCATAGAACTCGCCCGCGATCTTGCGAATCTCCTCTGCGTTTTGCGCCAGCTTTTCCTGCCTCCAACCGTACGCAATACCCTTCAGAACGCTGATGAACGTTACCGGAGTGGCGATCAGAATCTTGCGCGCCAGGGCACGTTCCAGCAGATCCGGCTCGCGCTGCAAGGCCGCGCTCAGAAAATGATCCCCCGCGAGAAACAGCACCACCATTTCCGGAGCCGGCTGGAGTTGGGCCCAGTACTCGCGTGCGCTCAAGACGCCGACGTGCCGCGAAAGCTGTTGGGCGTGCCGCACCAGGAAGGCATCGCGCTCCGCGCCCGCAGCGTTCTCCGCATCCAGATACGCCGTCAAAGGCACTTTCGCGTCGACGGCAAGCGTCCTTCCACCCGGCAGCCGCACGATCATATCGGGTCGTAGCGACCCGCCGGTTTCCTGTTCATAAAAATCGCAGTGCGGAACCATGCCGGCCAGTTCGGCGACGCGGCGCAACGTTAATTCACCCCAGCGGCCGCGCGCATTGGGGACGCGTAGCGCCTGCGAAAGCGCCACCGTCTCCCGGCTCAATGCGCCCAGTTGATGCTCCAGCCCGCCCAACATGCGCTGGCGCTCCGCTTCCACGTCCTTGATATGCACTTCCATGCGCGCCAGCGTGGAGGCGATGGCCCGCGTCGGATCTTCCGCGGGAAACTCCGGCTTTCGCGTCCGGAACCACAGCCCGGCGAGCGCCGCGCCAACCGCCATGGCCACAACAATTCCGACGATAAATGTTTCCACTGCCATAAGTGTAAGCCAAGCCTACGGCCTGTCGCCGGCATTAGCCAGGCCCGTGGCCTACTGCCAGCCCTCCTTCACTCGCGCACGAAAAACGACTTCCGGTCGAACGACGTATCCACGGCCACGTCGAAGAACCCCACCATCATCTCTTCCCTGCTCTGCTCGCCCCAGTGCACCTCGGCCCGCGGATCCGGATTCCACGGATTATTCGCCGAATTGTCGTACCACGCCGTCATCGAAAGGCGCGAACCCTTCTTGAGCGGCACCGGCCGCGCCAAGTGATAGGCAAGCTGCCAGTGGAATCTATAGGGACTGACGCGCAGCAGGATTTCCGGCGGCGCACCCTCGCGTGACACCGTGTATTCAAATGCCTTCCCACGCAAATGCATATGCGGGAAAAAACTCAGCAGCAGCGCGTCGTTCGGCAGCGTGCCCCACACGTTCACGCGGTAATCGCTTTCCCCAGGAGGAATCGCCAGCGCCAGCTTATACATCTGTAACGACAGCACACGCTTGGGCGGCGGCGTTTTTGCGAACTTCACGGCCACGCGCGTGCGATCCTCCACGGCGCGTCCGTAAGGCGTGTAATGGATTTCCATCACCAGATCGGAACCATTGGGAATCAACTTGGCCATGCCGCGCGGCCACTCCACCGGAAGGCTTCCGGGCGCATACACTGTCAGCAGGTCGGATTTCACCGCACCCTTGGTCCAGGTTTCGCCCGCCTCGCGAATGTACACCACCACGTGGTGAATCGCGCGCCGCGCGCCGGGACGCACCTCCACGGCCTGCACCCAGCGATCGCCATCGAACCCGGTGGCGATGGTGAACCGCTGATACTCCAGCTCACCCTTGGCGGGCACGGCGAACGCGCGCGGCATGGTGAAAATGGCGTCAGGCGACGCCAAGTTCCCGTCCTGCGACCAGGATCGCAGCCGTGGAGCGTCGTTCACGTCGCCCGCGATTGCGCCGTCCTCCGCCCACTGAGCCAGCGTGTCGATCTCAGCCTTGCTCATCGTCCGGTCGTTTGAAAACTTCCCGCAGCAGGGATCGGCGAACCACGGCGGCATTCGACGCTTCACAACGGCGGAGCGGATGGCCTTCGCCCACGGCCGCGCCTGATTGAATGTGACCAGCGGCATGGGTCCCGCTTCACCCGGTCTATGGCATTCCTGGCAGCGGCGCTGCAAGATGGGCAGCACGTCGCGATAAAACGTGGGAGTGCCGGCTTCGGAGCCGAACAGTGGAAGTTGCGCGAAGCCCGCCGCGGCCAACATCCAAATCGAGGGGAAACGCACCACGCCTTCACTATACAGGAGACCTGCGATCACGGGATCTTTGCTCCGCGCCACGCACCGGCTGCCCGTCCCGTTCGTGCGGCGGGATGCGACAGAATGCGTCTCGCGCACTTCCCATTGAAAAAGCTCGCCCCTTTTTGCGTTCCCGCCGCGCGGCGAGTGCTTTCCCCGCAGGCCGGCGCCCTGCTAACTTGGTACTTGCCGATGGAAAAGCTATACGCGCGATGGATGTATGACTGGGAGAATCGTCTGTGCTTCCGCGCCACGGACCGCGTAGTTCGCCCATTCGACTGGGGAGTGGAATGGACCAAAGAATGGCCCCAGGCCAAGCGCCTGCCGCGCAACGGGCACGATCCGGAATCCTACCTGCGCCTGCTGAACCAGGCCGGGCTAGAGTCCAGCGCGGAGTTCTTCGACTACACGCCCCCCACGGATTTCCGGCTGGAAGGCAACCTGCTGAAGTTCACGAGTGCGGTGGAAACGCCGTACCCGGAGAACAACACGGTTCACGGGCAGTGGTTTCCGGCTAAGCATAAACCGGGCTCGCGGCGCGTGGCGGCCATCGTTTTGCCACATTTCAACGCATCCGTCAACCAGCACGGTGCGCTATGCTCTGGCCTGGCTAAGCTCGGGATCTCGACGCTCCGTTTGAGTCCGCCGTATCACGATTACCGGATGCCGGCCGAACTCAAGCGCGCCGACTACGCCGTTTCCTCCAACGTCGCGCGCACCATAGATGCCACCCGGCAGGCAGTGATTGATGTCCGCAGCGTCGCCGACTGGTTTGAACGCGAAGGGTACAGCCGCATCGGTATTGTGGGGACCAGCCTGGGCTCCTGTTACGCTTTTCTAGCCAGCGCGCACGATCCGCGGCTGGAAGTCAACGTCTTCAACCACTGCTCGACGTGGTTTGCCGATGTCGTGTGGGAAGGGCTTTCGACGCAGCACATCCGGAAGAGCCTGGAGTCCGCGGTGACGCTCGAACAGATTCGCGAGGCGTGGAACGTGATCAGCCCGCCGCATTATATCGAGCGCTACGCCGAGCATAAGAAAAAATCGCTGTTCATCTACGCACGGTATGACACAACATTCCCGGTGCGCTTCTCGGAACAGGTGGTGGCCAAAGCCCGCGAGCTGAAGCTGGACCACAAGGTGGTGGTGCTGCCGTGCGGTCACTATACGGTGGGAGAAACGCCCTTCAAGTTCCTCGACGGGTATCACATCTGCAGCTATCTGAAGCGGAATCTATAGGTAGACGCAGGCGCGGCGGCCACCGCTCGCTCACGGTACCAGCTCGGAACCGATGCCCGGCCGCAAGCCTGAAAGTACTCTAAACCCGTTGCCGCAGGAATGCCGACAGGATGCGGCTCACTTCCTCCGATTGTTCCTGCTGAACCCAATGTCCGGCGCCTTCGATGAGATGATATCCAATCATCTTCGTACACGCTTTGGTTCGCATGGTTTCGGCAGCGCCGGGGTTCTGGTAGACTCCCCAATCGCTCTTGCCAGAGATGAAGACGGACGGCACATCGATCGTGCGGCCTGAAAACGTAAGCATCTCGGCGTTGTTGCGCGGCTCCATACCCCGGCGGTAACCTTGCAGCCCGCCCTGGAATCCGATCCGGCCATATTCCGATGCGTACACCGCGACATCTTCGTCGGTGAACCACTTGCAGGCTGCAATTTCCGCCGCTGTGGGCGTGTATTCGGCAACGGTCTGGGCCATGTTCTTGTTCAGATCCATGACGTAGTAGGCGGGCATTTTGGCCATTTCCTCGGCGGTGCGCGCCTTGAGAGGGAACGGCTGATTCTGCTTCCAGTCCGCGCTCTTGAAATGGTAGTACGCGCGGAAGAAGGCGTGCAGACCCTGCGGGCAATTGCGCATGTCGTTGTCGGCTTCGCGCGTTGTATAGTAGCGCTGGTAGTACTTGCGTGGGCGCGGCAACGCGGCGAGTTGTTCGTCGATACCGGCCGCGGCCGGCGCCGCTGGGCCGCCCGATCCGCCCGCGGTGTTGAATGGCAGCCCGGGAGGGCCTCCGAACGGCGCGCTCATCATGGCGACCGAACGGAAAACATCGGGCCGGACAAGAGCGCACCACCCAGCCACAGGCGACCCGGCGTCGTGTCCCGCAACATCGACGGTGCGGTAGCCCAGCGCGGAAACCAGCGCCAGCGCATCGCGAACCATCGTCAAAGTACTGAAGGAAGTAAGATCGACATCATATCCCGTGGCCCAGCCGGTGGTTCGGCCAAAGCCTCTTTGATCCGGCGCCACAACGTGATAGCCTTCCGCCGCCAGGCGCGCCATCACCTTGCGCCAGCTATAGGCAAGCTCCGGAAAGCCGTGAAGCAACAGCACGCAGCGGCGATTCGGAGTTTCGAAGCCGGCTTCCAACATGTGAACCGTCAGACCGTTGACGTTCTTGATGAACCGGGAGCGGATGGTGGCGGGCAGAGTGGCCTGGCCATACGCAACATCCTGATTGGCCGCGTGCGCCTTTGCGGCCATAGACGCGTACGCCGCGGCTCCGGCGAGGGTGTGCATGTAACTTCGGCGTGTGAAGACTTTGCTTGAAACATTCATGACTTACAGCCTCGCTCCTGCGCCCATAATAACCGAATCGGACGACCATTCGCGCCGTCCAGCAACACTGTGGACTGGGGCACGCTCGTGACGCTGAGGTTGTCGGAGCAGTGCGGACATCCGCGCCGATCCCTGTCGCAGTTTGATGGCGGTGAGGGTGAGATTCGAACTCACGGAACCCGTAAAGGTTCAACGGTT
>CAMAUG010000009.1 GCA_945861255.1 Candidatus Sulfopaludibacter sp. SbA3 | reverse complement strand
ATGTCCGCCGCCGTGGTGATCGCCGCGCAGTCCCACCAGTTTCGACACGAGCGCGGACGCCTGCTCCAGCACGTACACGAACGGTGCCGATACGCGCCGGAAGGCCAGCAGCGGCGACGCCACCAGGAGCGCGAGGCGGTCGGCTTTTTCGAGCGCCAGATTTTTCGGCACCACTTCGCCGATGACCACGTGCACGTAGCTGATCAACAGGAATGCCACCGTGAAGCTGGCGCCGTGGAGCCAGGTTTCAAGCGTTGCATCCAACGGCTGCGGAAGAAAAGGAGAAATGGCGCCCACCAGCAGGCCGTGCACGGTGCCTTCGCCCGCCCAGCCCAGCCCCAGGCTCGCCAACGTGACCCCAAACTGAGTGGTGCTCAGCAGCCGTCCGGGATTTTCCAGCAACCCGAGCGCGGCGCGCGCCGACGCGTTGCCTTCCTCCGCCAATTCCTTGAGCCGGGACTTGCGTACCGAAACCAATGCCACTTCCGCACCGGCGAAGAAGGCATTCAAGGCGACGATGGCGGCCAGTAAGATCAGGCGGATGGTCATCGATTTCGCAAATCCGGTTTTTCCGGCCCGCGGGTCTCCACGTTACACTCGAAGCAGTGCGCATGTCTCGTCTGCTTCGGGTAGTCAATCTGAGCATAGCGGTTTTGCTGATCGCGTTTGTCGCGGCGGCATATTGGTATGCCTGGCGCGCGCTGCCGGAAACGTCGGGCGAGATGTCCGCGCCCATCGCCGCGAAAGCCACCATCACGCGCGACGCGCTGGGCGTGCCGCACATCCGGGCGGAATCGTGGGAGGACGCCATCTTCCTGCAAGGGTACGCGATGGCGCAGGACCGCCTGTGGCAGATGGACGCCATGCGCCGGCGCGCGGCAGGGGAACTGGCGGAAGTGGTGGGGCCGGCCGCGCTTCCCGCCGATGAGGAGGCGCGGCGCTTCCGCATGCGGCGGCTCGCCGAGCAACACGAGAAGACGCTGGCGCCGGAGGAACGCAAGGTGTTCGCTGCGTTCGCGCGCGGCGTGAATCATTACATCGCCACGCATCGCGGGCGGCTGCCGCTGGAGTTCACCCTACTGAGTTACGATCCGCGTCCGTGGACCATTCGCGATTCGATTCTCGCCGGGCTCGAGATGTACCGCTTTCTCACGCCCAACTGGCGCGCCGAACTCGCCAAAATGCACATGCTGGCGCAAGGCGACCGCGAAAAGGTGGAGTTCCTGTTCCCCGTGCGCACCGGCGGTGAGCCGCAGCCCGGCTCGAACGCCTGGGCGATTGCCGGCGCGCGTACCGCCACCGGCAGGCCGATCCTCGCCAACGATCCGCACCTGGAAATGAC
This sequence comes from Candidatus Sulfopaludibacter sp. SbA3, assembly GCA_945861255.1. Taxonomy (GTDB): domain Bacteria; phylum Acidobacteriota; class Terriglobia; order Bryobacterales; family Bryobacteraceae; genus Palsa-187. Next base: position 25,143 of record CAMAUG010000009.1, on the reverse strand, counting down.
CATACCTTCCGTGTGGTACTTGATGCACCTGCAGGCCCCAGGGCTGGACGTAACGGGCGGCGCGATTATCGGACTGCCGTGCATCATCGTGGGCCATAACCAGCGGATCGCATGGGGCCTGACGAATCTCGAATTCGACGTGCAGGATCTCTATCGCGAACAAATCGATCTTCAATCGGGCCGGTACGTGTTTCAAGGGAAGACGGAGCAAGCGCGGCTGGAGCGCGAGACCATGGCAGTGGATGGCGCGGAGCCGCGCGCCACGCTGGTATGGGTCACGCGGCACGGCCCTGTTTTCGTGAACGATCAGGAGCGCCCCTACTCCCTGCGCTGGACCGCGGCCGAGCCCGGCGGCTTCGCCTTCCCCTTGCTGAGCCTGAACCGCGCTGCCAACTGGGACGAATTTCGCGCGGCGATCTCCCACTTCGCCGGCCCCGCGCAGAATTTCATTTATGCGGACGTGGACGGCAATATCGGCTATCAGGCCGGCGGGCGGTTGCCCGTGCGCAATAATTGCCGGGGCGACGTTCCCGCGGATGGCGCGGCGGGCGATTGCGAGTGGCAAAGCTACGTGCCGTTTGAAGAGCTGCCGCACGTTTTCAATCCGCCTACCGGCGTCATCGCTTCCGCGAATCAGAATCCGTTTCCGGCGGAAGAATTTCAAGGCCGCACGCCTCCCGCCGCAGCGCCGAACGGAAGGACCGGCTTCAACGTGAACGGCAACTTCGCGCCGCCGTACCGTGTGCGCCAAATTCGCGATCGATTGGCATCGCGTCTCGATTGGAAAGCGGAAGACATGATCGGCGTGCAGACCGACGTCTATTCGGCATTCCATCATTTCCTCGCGCAGCAAGTGGTCGCGGCGTGGGAGCAACAGAAACCGGCGCGTTCAGAATTGGCGGACGCGGCCGCGGAGTTGCGCCAGTGGAACGGACAGATGGAAATCGGGCAAGCGGCGCCCATGATCGCGACGCTGGTCTTTGAGCAGCTTCGCAAGGTCGCCGCGGAGCGCGCCGCGGCCGGTCAAGGCGATGCCTACATCGCCAACATCGCGCCCGCCGCTCTGGAACGTTTGCTGCGGGAGCGCCCGCAAGCCTGGTTCCCCGACTACAATGCGCTCCTGCTGCGTTGCCTGACGGGAGCCGTGGACGAAGGCATCAAGACCCAGGGATCGAAAATCTCCCGGTGGGACTTCGGACGCCATCAAACGCTACGGCTGATCAATCCCGTGCTGGGGCGCTTGCCGCTGATCGGAGGATATTTTAATATTGGTCCGGTGCCCATGCGCAGCTCGCCGGTGAGCGTGCAGCAGTACACCGGCCGCCTGGGCCCTTCGCTGCGGATGGCGGTGGATCTGAGCGATCTGAATCACTCTTTCGCCGGCATCACGTTAGGGCAATCGGAGCAATGGCTGTCTTCCCACTACAAAGATCAGTGGGACGCGTTTTACCGCGGGCGGATGTTCCCAATGCAGTTCGGGAAGGTGGAAGCGAAGGCCGTGCTCACGATCAGGCCGGGGAATTAGCTTCCGCGTAGCGGCTCGCCCATCGCCTTCACGGGCGCATAGGAGAGTCGATCCCGCAAACCGAGCCCCAGCCGCCGCCCATCGCCTCCGCCGGTTTCAGGCAAATTCGCCTACGCAGATTCGATTGCTTCGGATTTCGCGGAAGGCGCGGTCAAAGCCTGCGCAGCGGGCGTCCAGCCGGTTCCACCGCTGAACTCAAGGCCTACCGCGTACTTTCCTTTTTCGTATCGGCAGTAACGAACGGAGCCGCGGCCTGTGATGCCGACTTCCCGATCGTTGACGGTTACATACGTACGGGGGTCCATTTTGGCGTCAACGAGGATTCGCAGGCCATGCTTGGAGATGTCGACAAGCTCGGCGATGCACACCTGGCCTTGTCCATCGGCGCCTTCCCAGAGGACTCGGACCTTGCCGCTGATGAGCTGCCGGACATGCCGGCGGTGATCAACTTTTCGAACCAGGTTGGCCACGCTCTAAACATCGGCTGAACGGGCGAATGCCATAGGCTCGAACTCACCTGAAATCCTACTTAGCCGGGTCCGGAACCAGCAGGCGGATGGTGCCGTCGCCTTTGTTGAGAAGGAAGATCTGGCCGTTGGAACCCTCGCTGAAGCGCAGGTCGGCGCGGGTGGCCGGGGTCACTCCCTGGGCGGCGTTCTTTTCCTTAATGAGTTGAAGCAGCGTCTTAGATACCCCGTTGTCATTCAGCAAAACACGGCGGATCGCGTCCTGGCCGCCCCTCGGCAGGTTATCGGCGTTCACATAGAAAATCTCGCCGCTGGGGTTATCACCGAAGATCAGCAGGTTGGACAACTGTTTGATGGTGTTCCGGCGATAGACTACGCCTCCAATGGCGGCCGAGCTCGGTTGCAGCAGCGGGTCCAATTGGCCGTATTCGACGATGGGGAAAGTCACTTTATCGTCGCCGCGCGGGTTTTCCAGACTCACCGCTTCACGGCTGAGGTACCGGAAACTCCCCTCCCACTCATTCCAGCCCAGGTTCGCGCCGGCGGTGACCGGACTGATTTCTTCCACGATGTTCTGGCCGATATCCGACATGAACATATTGCCGGTCTTACGATCCCAGAAAAGGCGCTGAGGATTGCGCACGCCATATGCATAAATTTCGCCGAGCGCGCCGGCCTTGCCTCCGGCGGCGAAGGGATTCGCGGCGGGAATGCCGTACTTCCCGTTCGCGCTGTTGGAGCCGAGCGGGTCAATGCGCAGAATCTTTCCGAACGCCGAACTGAGGTTCTGCGCATGCTTCAGAGGGTCTCCCCCACTGCCTCCGTCCGCGAACCCCATATAGAGAAGGCCGAAATCCCGGCTACCGGCGGACGCCAGCGGATTAAAGGTGAGATGGCCGCAGTTGTGGTTACCGAAGGGCTGCTCCCACCGGATCAGCTCGCGCGGTGCACCGCCGTCATACGTCTTCGCGGTGGGATCTTTCGCCGTCCATTCAAGCAGCACGGAATCGTGCGTACGTGTGCCGCCAGCGGGCTTGAAGTCAGCCGCGGGGGTCGTGTTGCTGGTATCCGTTAAAGTGTAGAACTTGCCGAACCCGCGCGCGCCGCGCTGGTTGAACTGCGGGTGAAACGCGAAGCTCTGAAAGCCGCGCTCGCGGCCGGTGGAATTGACGCTGACGCCCCAGTTGGCGGCGTTGATATCCAGATAGGGAGTCACGGTCTTGCCGTCGTAACTCACGCTGTAAAGTGGGCCTCGCATGTCGTTGACGAACATGCGGCGGGTGCCCGGTTCGTCTACCAGCAGCATCATGCGGGCCGGCGGCGCCTGTCCCGCGATGCCTGGGATGGAAGCGAACTCGACGAATCTTACCGTGATCGAGCCCTCCGTCGCCACGATGGGCTGGGGAAATGGGTCGTTGGAGGTTTGGGGCGCCTGGGCCCCGGCGCGGGTTGCGATCAGCAGCGCGGCCGCGGTCAGGCGAACGGTACAAACACTCATGCTATCCAGTATCTCTAAGCATGCGCCCCGAAGCATCCGCCCCGGCGTCCTCTACTTGGTAAATTCGATCCAGATCGCGCGCGGCGCCCCGGAGACGTATTCCTCTTCATGCGCATCCGGACTGAAGGTGGTATTGGCCAGCACCTCGCCTACACTCCTGGCAAAAGGCCTGTTTGGAATGCCGTTCTCGGGAGTTGCACGCAACATCCCAGCTCCCAGGAATACCGTGGCGGTTCGGTGATAGTGCGAATGGAGCACTACTCGTTCGCCAGGTTTCCAAACTTGGTCCCACACGGTGATCCGGTCCGTTTCAAGAAGCTTAGTGGTGTTTATTCGCGGAAATTGGCCCGGAATGCCTTCCCGGGTCGGCCACGGAGCCGGCACGAAATCTTTCAACTGAAAAACCATTTCGCGCCTTGGCGGATCGCTGACGCCTTCTTGTTCAACTGACGTTCCCTTCGATTCGAAGCGGACAGAACCGATTCTATTTTGTTCAATGCTCCAGGTCCCGTCGGCCCGGGTAATTTTTATGGCCCCCTCGGTGAGAGTGACGGAGACTTGATCCATATCGAGTTTCCGCATTCCTGTGGATTTACCCTTCCCCCAAGTGACATCCCATGCCACGAAGCGATCGTTGTCCTTTACCTGCGTTGCCCCGCCTGCCGGAAAGAAAGGCGTGGATTTCTGAGCAAGTATGGGGAATGGAGAGGAAAGTAAAATCGCCAACGTCAATATCGTTTGCCGGTTCAATCGCATGGTCATCGCTATCCTCCTCCAGTAATTCCGGCCGGGTCAAAGGCGAGCACGTTACTCATTTACCTTGAGAGCCACGCTGACGTTAGCTGATCGGAAAGCTGGTCTCTGCAGGGCTTGCCGGGGGCCGCCGCGCACCCAGCTCACACAGCAGCGCCACGCCCGCCAGAGCCGCCGCGGCGTAAAACGCGGCTTGGTAGTTGTGATACCGGTCATACAGCACCCCGCCGATGCGTGGCCCGATAATGCCTGCCACGCCCCACGCCGTAAACAGAATTCCGTAGTTGACGCCGGCGTTCTTGGTGCCCCAGAAGTCCGACGCCGCCACCCCGTTCACCGAGAGTTGCGTTCCGTAGCACCAGTAGACGACGAACACCGCCGCATACAGCCACGCGACGTTGCTCCCGGCGGCGTACAGCGCCGGCATCGCGATCATGCTGATCCCAATCATCGTCCGCAGGACATTGATGCGCCCCAACCGGTCCGACATCCACCCCGATAAGATCCGTCCCGAGGCGTTTCCAAACGCTCCCACCACCAAGGTCATGGTCGAAAGCGCCGCTCCCGCGATCCCCACGCTGGCGGCGAACGGCACTAATTGGCTGATCACCATCAGCCCCGCCGAGCAGCCCAGCGCATATCCCATCCACATCAGAAAGAAGCTGCGCGTCCGCAGCATCTCGCCGGGCGTGAAATCGCGCGCTGCCGCACTCTTGGCCGCCGCCGCAGGCGACCATCCCTCCGGCTTGTATCCCACGGGCGGGTTCCGCAGCAGCAACGCCCCGGCCATCGTCATCACGAAGAAAATCACGCCGAGGATCTGAAAGGTAGCCGGGAGTCCATACGCCGGTATTAGTTTCAACTGCGCCAGCGGCCCGAAGATAGCCGACCCTGCGCCATACCCGCCCACCGCCAACCCTACCGCCAGCCCGCGTTTATCTGGAAACCATTTGGCCATCACCGGAATGGGTGTGGCGTACCCGAACCCATTCCCCAGCCCGCCGATGACTCCGAAGCAAACGTAAAGGTAGCCGAGGCTGGTGGTGAATGAGCACAAATAAAATCCCAGGCTCACCAGAATCCCGCCCGCCACCGAGCACGCCAGCGGCCCGATCTTATCTTGAATTCTGCCGGCCACTACGAAGCTGAGGGCGAACACGGTCACCGCGATCGTGAATACCATGGACGTTTCGGCCCGCGTCCACCCGAACCGCTGTTCGAGCGGCGCCACGAATACGCTCCACCCATAAAGCGTGCCCAGAGCCATGTTCATCGACAGCCCGCCCACCACTCTCCACCAACGGTTGAGTCCGCCGCGCTCATTGGAATGCATTCTAGCCATGGTAGTCGATTCCAGGTGAGCGCGTGACTGTTTTTTCCGCTGGCGACGCTGCCTCGCGGCGCGCAATCGCACGCTTGATTTCAACAACAAAGCGATCTCGGTGATGGCCGAACAGGCCTGTTTGACTCTCCCGAAAGAAGAATATCACCTTCTGTTTCAGTGATTTGTGTGCGCGCTCTAAAGTCTACAGCCGGTTCTCGTACCGATGTAGTTAAGTTAGTATGAGGCGTTACACTCATCGGCCAGGCCGCAATCGGACGCGAGGAAATTTTCGCACCGGACTCATTCGGGGCGTTCTTGGCGTCCCAGAAAAACTCCGGCGCTTCCTTGCCAGGAAATCTGCTCCTACGGTGCCGCTGCTGTTCATCGTCTTAGGGTTGATGCTCGCCTCCGGAATCGGTGTGCCATACGCCGGGTACGGATTTGCCTTTGCGCTCTTCAACCTGGTCAGCGTGCTTGCGGGACGCACTGCTTCCGGTTCGTCCTCCTTCAAGCTGATTTCGGCCTTTCCTTATCTTGCGTGGGACTCAGGAGGGCGACCACCATCGAAAATAACAGCCGCAGCGGTAATTGATTATCGGGCGACCGCCGAGGTCGGCCCGGAAAGCACATCCTGGAACCACACGACTCCATCAACGATTGATTCCGCCGCGCGCGCTGGATTGCATTCCAGCCATGCTGGTGGATTCCGGATAAGCGCGTTAATGAGTAAACCGCCGGCGGCTTTTGGCCGCAGTCCACGCCTGCTGGCGCTTCAGCAGACGCGAGGCCCCGGAATTAGTGATGGACCGTACACCGGTGATGGAGCTTGGCACTGGTTCACCGGGAAGCTAAACGAGAGTCTACTCAACTACAACCCCAAGTGGGCGTTTGTGCCGCGTAGTGGGGAAGCGTCACCAAGTTCCACGTTCGCGGCTCTGGGTACAACGGCGGCAGATAAGGCCAAACATTAGTTTTCGTCAAGTTTTCGTCAAAGTGTTGACACGATGTACAAATCAATCGTTTGATTGAATCAAACGTATGACTGCGAGCAGCCAAGAGGTCCCTACCGGCACCAAGACGAAAATCCTGAACGCGGCGGAGAAGCTTTTCGGCCAGCACGGCTTCGATGCCACATCCTTGCGGGACATTACGGCCGAGGCGGGGGTCAATCTGGCGGCGGTGAATTATCATTTCCAGTCCAAAGAGAGCCTGATTGATGCGTTGATTGATCGGCGGCTTGGCCCAATCAAACAGAAGCGTCTGCAGATGCTGGAGGCGGCGGGTCCGGCGCCCGCGCTGGAACAGATTGTTGAAGCGTTTCTCGCGCCGATTCTGGATCATGATCTGCCGACGGCGGTTCCGTTGATCGGGCGTGTGCTCTCGAATCCGAGCCTCTTCCTGGAGCGCGTGTACAAGCCCCACCTTGGTGAAACCGTGGCGCGCTTTAGTGAAGCGCTGGAGAAGGCACTTCCCGGGCTTTCCACGGAGGAGCGCTTCTGGCGGGTGCATTTCATGGCCGGTGCGATGACCCACATCCTCGCTCTGTCCGGCGTGTTGCCGCTGATGGAGGGATCGGGCGGGACGCTGGATCGCGCGACCTTAATGGCGCGGATGGTGACGTTTTTGGTGGCAGGCTTCCGCGCCTCGGCGGACTCACCCCACATCCTGGAGAAATGCTGACATGCGCGCTCATGCTTTCCTTATTTGCGCGGCGGCGGCGACGATAGCGGCGCCAACGGGATACTCGCAGAATACCTTGCCGTTGAGCTTGAAACGCGCGGTGGAGATCGCGCTCGCGCCCGACGGCAATACGCGCGTAGCGCTGGCGCAGGAATCCATTGAACAGGCGCGGCGGCGCGTGGAGCAAGCCAAGGCGGCATTCCTGCCCACCATCGAATCCTCGGTTTCCGACCGCCGCCAGGTCACCAACCTGCGCGCGTTCGGCTTCAGCTTCGAGATTCCCATTCCCGGTTTTTCGGTACCCTCCATTGTCGGCCCGTTCACGGTGTTCGATGCGCGCGCATCCGCGCAGCAATCGCTGTTGAATTTCGCTGACATGAAGCGCTACCAGGCCTCCAAGGTTAGTTTGAGCGCGGTGCGCTCGGAATCCGATATCACCAGGAACTCGGTGAGCGATGAAGTCGCGCGGGATTATCTGGGGTGCCTGCGCGCGGATGCCGTGCGGGACACCGCGCGCGCCAACGTGGAGCTTTCCGAAACCTTGCTGCAATTGGCGCAGCGCCAGCGCACCGCGGGAACCGGCACCGGCATTGAGGTCACGCGCGCTGAAGTGCAGCTCGCCAATGACCGCCAGCGCCTGATTCGCGCGGAGAATGACCGGGTGCGAGCGATTCTGCAACTGCTCAAGGCCATGAGCTTGCGTTTGGATTCGGCGGTCGACTTCACGGACAAACTGGACTTCCGCGCCGTGGATACGGCCGCGGCGGAAGCGCTGGTGGAGCAGGCGCGCAAGACCCGTCCGGAGCTCACGACGCAGCAGCGGCGCGAGGAAGCGGCCCGGCTCAACTACGGCGCGGTCCGGTCGGAGCGGCTTCCCTCCATCGGCGCTTCGGGCGATTTCGGGACCATTGGGCCGGCCATCGTGGGTTCGCACGGGACGTATGCGATGGGCGTCTCGCTGCGCATTCCCATGTTCGACGGAGGCCGCCGGGAGGCGCGGCGCGGGGAGACGTTTTCTCAATTGAGGCAGGAACAGTTGCGGACGCGCGACCTGGACCAGCAAATCGAGCTGCAGGTGAGGTTGGCGCTTGAAAGCCTGCGTTCGGCGGCCGCCGAAGTGGAAGCCGCACGCACCGGGCAGACGTTGGCGGAAAGCGAGCTGGCGCAGGCGCGCCGCCGGTATGAAGCGGGCGTGGCGAACTCCGTCGAAGTGACCGACGCGCAGACGCGCTTGCAGCGCGCGCGCGATAACCAGGTGATCGCGCTTTATAACCACAACGTGGCCCGGCTAGATCTGGCCACCGCCACGGGCACTATCGCGGAGTACGTGAACCAATGAAAAAGAGATTACCGATTCTGATTCTTCTGGTGGCCGCAGGTGCCGCTTTCTATTACTGGCGCAACGGAGGCTTCAGCAAAAAAGACGAAACGCGGATTGTGATCTCTGGAAATCTGGAACTCACGCTGGTCGATCTTTCCTTCAAAATGGCTGGGCGCATGACGGAACTGGCGGTGAAAGAGGGCAGCACGGTAAAGAAGGGCGACCTGATCGCCCGGCTGGATCCGGTGCTGTTGGAACAGCAGGAGCTACGCGACAACGCTTCGATCGCGACCACCCAATCCAACTACGAACAACTCCAGACGGCGATCGAGTATCAGCGTGCGACCATCGAAAGCGACATCGCAGCGCGGCAAGCCGAGCTAAATCAGGCCGAAGCGCGCCTGGAAGACCTGCTGGCCGGCAGCCGCCCGCAGGAAATTCAGCAGGCCGAAGCGGCGTTGACGGACTCGCGCGCGCAGCAGGCGTGGGCCACCTCTGATTGGCAGCGCGCGCAAACGTTATACAAGAACGAGGACATTTCAAGATCGCAGTTCGATCAGGCGCAGACCAGGTTCAATAGCACAGCGGCCTTGGTGCAGCAGGCAGAGCAACGCCTGGCGCTGGTGCGGGAAGGTCCACGCAAGCAGGAGATCGCGGGGGCGCGCGCGCAGGTGGCCCGTGCGCGGGCCGCCGTCACACTGGCTGAAGCGAACCGCATTGAGGTCCGGCGCAAGGAACAGGAACTGGTGGCCCGGCGTTCGGAGATCGCTCGCGCCCGCGCCCAGGCCGGCATTTCACGCGCGCAACTTAGTGACACCGCCATAACGACGCCCATTGACGGTGTGGTGCTGGTGAAGTCGGCCGAGCAGGGCGAGGTTATCGCCGCCGGGACCACCATCCTGACCATCGGCGACCTGGAGCGCCCCTGGCTGCGCGCCTACATCAACGAGACCGATCTGGGGCGCGTCAAGCTGGGCCAAAAAGTGAAGCTCACCACGGACTCTTATCCAGGAAAAGTGTATGAGGGCACGGTATCATTCATCGCGTCGGAAGCGGAGTTCACGCCCAAGCAGATTCAGACTAAGGAAGAGCGCGTGAAGATGGTCTACCGCATTAAGGTGGAGGTGGACAATGCCAATCACGAGCTGAAGAACAACATGCCGGTGGATGCGGAGATCCAGCTGTGACCGCCGGCGGGGCAGCTCCTATCATCAAAGCCGAAAACTTGACGCGCACGTTCGGCGCGATGACGGCCTTGGACCACTTGAATCTGGAAGTGTCTGAAGGCGAGATCTTCGCGCTGGTGGGTCCGGACGGTGCGGGCAAGACGACGGCGATGCGTCTGTTGTGCGGGCTGATGAATCCCACCGAAGGGCGCGCCGTGGTTGCCGGTCATGATGTAAGCAAGAACGTGGATGCCGTCAAGGATCAGATTGGGTACATGGCGCAGAAGTTCGGACTGTACACGGACCTCACGGTGACCGAAAACATGGCATTCTACGCCGACCTGTTCGGCATTGTCGGACACGAGCGAAAGGTACTGAGCGAGCGCCTGCTGCGCATGACGCGCATGGCGCCCTTCGTGAACCGTCCAGCGGGCAAGCTCTCCGGCGGCATGAAACAAAAGCTGGCGCTGATGTGCACGCTGCTGCACAAACCGCGTGTACTGTTCCTGGATGAACCGACCAATGGCGTCGATCCCGTTTCACGCCGCGATTTTTGGGCGATTCTCTACACACTGGTGCAGGAAGGTCTTACCGTGCTTTTGGCGACCGCGTATTTGGACGAAGCCGAGCGCGCCAACCGCGTCGGACTTCTGCACCAGGGGTGCTTGATTCAATGCGCGCCGCCTTCCGTACTGAAGCGCGATTTGCCCGAGGCGTGCTTTCGTTTGACGTCGCGAGACAACCGCCAGACGCGATTGGCGCTGGAGCATCAGCCCGGCGTGCTTGCCGTGCAGCCCATGGGCATGGATCTGCACTTGTTTGTCGACTTGCATGCAAGCTCTCCGGAAAAGCTGCGTTCCATCGCCGAGTTTGAGTATCAACGGATCCAGCCGTCGCTCGAAGACGTGTTTATCGCGCTGGTGCGCAAGCAGGAGGTGGCTCGTGCGGCGTAACGTTTCCACCACTCCCTCACGGTCGCGGCTCGGTAGGTCGGACAGTCGGTACGGGAAGGGCCGGTACGGAGCCGCGACCGTAAGCGAGCGGTTGGAAAGGTTGTCCAATGACCACTCCTGACCCGAACGGCCCCGCGGTTTCGCTCGCCAATCTGGTGAAGCGCTTCGGCGATTTCACGGCCGTCGACCGCGTTACGCTCGAAGTGAAGCGCGGCGAGATCTTCGGCTTCCTGGGGCCGAACGGGGCGGGAAAATCAACCACCATCCGGATCCTCTGCGGGCTGCTGGCGCCCACTTCCGGGAGCGCGAAGGTGGACGGATTCGATGTTGCCACCGAGTCCGAAGAAATCAAGAAACGCATCGGCTACATGTCGCAGAAGTTTTCGTTGTACGACGATCTCACGGTGAAAGAGAACATTGAATTTTTCGCCGGAGTGTACGGCGTGCCGAAGGCGAAGTTTCCGGCCCGCCTGGATTTCGTCCTCAAGATGGCGGACCTCGAAGACAAAGTGGATACGCTTACCCGCCAGCTCTCCGGAGGCTGGAAACAAAGGCTGGCGCTGGGTTGCGCGATTCTGCACGAACCGCCCATTTTGTTTCTGGATGAACCTACCAGCGGCGTCGATCCCATCGCGCGGCGCGGTTTCTGGGAGTTGATCTATCAGCTTTCCGCAGCCGGGCACACCATCTTCGTCACCACGCATTACATGGACGAAGCCGAGTACTGCCATCGCATCGCGCTCATGTACGCGGGCCGCACGATCGCTGTGGGATCGCCGGAAGAATTGAAGGAATCCCTCGGAAACGAGCACTTGCTGAACGTGGAGACGTCTGACCTGCTGGAAAGCCTGGCGTTGCTGGTGGGACACGACGGCATTCTGGACGCAGCGGTCTTCGGCGGCGGCTTGCACGTGAAGGTGGCCGAGGCGGCCAGCGGCATGGAGGAAATCCGCGGCCTGCTGGGCCGCGGTGGAATCCAGGTGCACACGTTGGAACAGATCGCGCCTTCCATGGAAGACGTCTTCGTCAGCTTGATTGAGCGGGAAGAAAGGGCGGCCGCATGAGTTGGCGGCGGCTGCGCGCCATCGCGCGCAAAGAGATCCTGCACGTGATCCGCGATCCCCGCAGTCTGGGGGCCGCCATCGCGATCCCGCTTTCCATGCTGCTGATCTTCGGCTATGCGTTGAGCCTGGATGTGGACCGCATTCCGGCCGTGGTCTACGATCTGGATCGCAGTCCACAGAGCCGGGAACTGGTCGAACAATTCCGCGGATCGCGCTATTTCACCATTGTGGGCGAACCGCAAGGCTACCGCCCCATTGAACGGGCCATGGACACGCGTGAGGCGCTGCTCGGCGTCGTGATTCCGCCCGGCTATGCGCGCGAGCTGCTTTCGGGCGGCCAGGCCAACGTGCAGCTCCTGTTGGATGGCAGCGATTCGAACACCGCCTCGATCGCGCGAGGGTATGCGGAGGGCATGGTTCTGGCGTACGGGGGCCGCGTGCGGGCGGAGGCGCAGACCATGCGCGCCGGCAAGATTCCCCCGGCGGGCGTCGGCGTAGAAACGCGCGTCTGGTACAACCCCGACATGCTTTCGCGCAACTTCATCGTGCCTGGACTGATCGCCGTGATTATGATGATCATCACCGGAAACTTGAGTTCGCTCACGGTGGCTCGCGAATGGGAAAACGGAACCATGGAGCAACTGCTCTCTACGCCCGTCCGCCCAGCGGAGATCGCGCTCGGCAAATTGACGGCGTATTTCCTGGTGGGCCTGATCGATATGGCAATCTGCGTGTTGTTCGGTGTATTCGTCTTCGGCATACCGTTCAAGGGCAGCCTCTTGTTTCTGATCGTTTCGGCGTTTGTGTTCTTATTCGGCGCGCTCTCCACGGGCATTTTGATATCAGCGGCGAACCGCTCGCAACTGGTGGCGTATCAACTGGGGACCCTCACTTCGTTCCTGCCCGGCTTCCTGCTTTCGGGATTCATCTATTCCATCAGCAGCATGCCGGCCGTGATTCAGGCGATTTCCCTGTTTGTTCCGGCGCGGTATTTCATCAACATCGTGAAAGGGATTTTCCTGAAAGGCACGGGTCTGTCCCTGCTGTGGATGGATTTCGCGCTGCTGTGCGGTTACGGTGCGTTTATGTTCTACTTCGCGACCCGCAAGCTGCGGGCAAAGGTGGCGTAGGCCCAAAGGTCATAAGCAATGTGGCAGAGACTGCGTTCCATCATCCGGAAAGAATTCATTCAGGCGCTGCGCGACCCTCGCATGCGCAGCATGCTGATTCTGCCGCCGCTGATTCAGTTGCTGGTGTTCGGCTACGCCGTCAACCTGGACGTGGACACCGCGAAAATCGCATGGATGGATCAGGATCGCACGCCGGCCAGCCGCGCGCTTTATTCGCATTTCGCGGGTTCCGGACACTTCCAGATCGCCGCCGCTCCCACGAATGAGCGCGAAATGCAGGCGCTGTTGGACCGGGGACAAGTGGAAGGAGTGGTCCGCGTACTGCCCGGTTTCGGCCGCGACGTGGAACGCGGCAGGCACACCAACGTTCAGGTGCTGCTGGATGGGACGAATTCCAACACCGCATCCATCATTTCCGGCTTCGCGGCGCAGACCGTCGCGGGCTATTCGCGGGAGGTCTCCGGAGGGCAGCAGCGCTCCCGGCTGGTGAGTGGAACCATGAACGCGGGGGGACCGGTTTCCATGCCCGTGGCGCAGATTATTGCCAATACACGCGTCTGGTTTAACCCGGATCTGAAGAGCCGCAACTACTTCATCCCGGGCGTGGTGGTGAACATCATCACGCTGGTGACGCTGTCGCTCACCGCCATGGCCATCGTGAGGGAGAAGGAAATCGGCACCATGGAGCAGTTAATGGTGACACCCATCCGTCCGGTGGAGCTAATCCTTGGCAAGACTTTGCCGTTCGTGGTGGTGGGCTATTGGGACCTGGTGCTGGTGGTCTCCGCGGCTCTGTTGATCTTTCACGTTCCGTTCAACGGGAGCTTCGTTCTGCTGCTGTTCGCTGCTTTTGTCTTTCTATTGACCACATTGGGAGCGGGCCTGTTTCTCTCCACAATCTCACGGACGCAGCAACAAGCGATGATGGCCACCACTCTATTCTTCCAGCCGTTCTTCATGCTGAGCGGTTTTTCCTTCCCCATCCGCAACATGCCGGAGGCGGTGCAGTGGTTGACGTACCTGAACCCGGTCCGCTACTTCATGGAGATTGTGCGCGGCGTGTTCCTGCAAGGCGCCGGCCTGGACGTGCTGTGGCCGCAGATAGCGGCGCTCGCGGTGTTCGGCGTCGTCATCTTGTGGCTGAGCGTGCGGCGGTTCCACAAGCAACTGGAATAACAAATAAGGGCACGGGCTACTCAATCGCCGAATTCGAATGCACTGGCGGGGCGCCGGAGAAATTGGCGGGGCGTGAATTCAGCGCCTGAGTAGCCTGACTACCCCTTATTTCGTGCCACGAATCTGGTACTATTTGGTCATATGATGATTTGCCTGTTCGCTGGTGGATTGACCGCTCGATGAATCCCAGAGGTTTTCCACCCCGGCGGCCTAGAATCCGGGAAAACGTGAATGAAGCGATCCGTGCGCGGGAAGTGCGCGCGGTCTTTCCGGACGGCTCGGTTGAGATCATGCCGACGATGGCCGCGGTTCGCAAGGCCCAGGAAATGGGTCTGGACCTGATTCTGATCGCCGCCACAGCGGAGCCGCCCGTCGCCAAGGCCATGGACTACGGCCAGTGGCAATACGAAAACAAAAAGAAGCAGCACGAAGCCAAGAGGAAACAGCACATCATCCAGGTGAAGGAGCTGAAGTTCCGCCCCAACACCGATGACCACGACTACGACTTCAAGAGGAACCACGCGATCCGGTTCCTGCAGGAAGGCAATCGTGTCAAGGCGGTGGTCCAATTCCGCGGACGCGAAATCGCGCACACGGATCTCGGACGGAACCTGCTGCTGCGGTTCGCCAAGGATCTGACCCAGTACGGCGCTGTCGAAGGCCAGCCGCGACTGGAAGGCCGCAACGCGCACGTGATTATCAGTCCCGTGAAGACCGTGGTGCATCCGGCCAAAGAGGGAAAACCGAAGCCGCCTCAGACCGCCGCGGCCGTTCCCCAGTCCGGCGCGGTTCCACAGTAAAAGGGCGCGGCCCGCCTGTCGTTGGCGGGTTCCAGGCCTGCCTGCTCCCATCAGCGAGTCGCGGGAACCATCGGAACGAAACGCACCGGAATGCTAGACCGTTTCTTGAGAGTTCCGTCGAGGCGCTTCTCGATCACCACCAGTTCCTGCCGCTGCACGCCCACCGGGGCGACCAGTATGCCTCCCGGTTTCAACTGATCGGTGAGAGCCTTGGGAACCTCCGGTGGCGCGGCTGTCAGGATGATGCGGTCGAAGGGCGCTTTCTCCGGCCAGCCCTGGTATCCGTCGCCTTCGCGCGGGAAAACGTTCGCGCAACCCAGTTGCTTGAGCAGTTCTCCGGATCTGCGCGCGATATCAGGGACAATCTCGATCGTGTAAACTTCCTTGGCCAGCAGTGCGAGAACCGCCGCCTGATAACCGGACCCCGTGCCTATCTCAAGCACGCGATGGTGCGGCCGCGGATCCAGCATTTCGCTCATGAAAGCGACGATGTATGGTTGTGAGATGGTTTGGCCCTGGCCGATGTAAAGGGGATGGTCCGCGTAGGCCTTGGAGCGTGAAGCCGGCGGCACGAACAAGTGGCGGGGCACGGTACGCATGGCGCGGAGAACCGCGGCGTTCCGTACGCCCCGCGCGCCCAGTTGATCCTCCACCATGGCCAGACGGATCGGTTCGTACTCGTCGGCGGCCCGAAGCAATGCGGGCAGCAAGACCGTGGCCATCAACACCAACCTCACGGTTTCATTCTAACGGAGGCGCGCGCGGTGGACGCGTCACCATCAGTCACTACCTAGAACCGCCGCTCCCATCGCGCGTTTGAGATCTTCAATGCCTTCGCCGGTGACGGCGGAAATCTTGAAGAACGGCATATTCCGTTTCTTCGCCAGCCTCTCGAGCGCCTTAATGCGCTTGGGATCCTGCGCTACGTCCAGCTTGGTGGCGGTGACGATCATCGGTTTCTTCACCAGGTCTTCCGAGAAGCCCGCCAGTTCCCCCAGGATGATCTCGAAGTCCTTCACCGGGTCGCGCCCGGTATCGGATGCGTCGACCAGGTGCACCAGCAAACGCGTACGCTCGATGTGCTTCAGAAACTGCACGCCCAACCCGTGGCCCAAGTGCGCGCCTTCAATGAGACCAGGGATGTCGGCGACCACGAACGAGTGTTCGTCGCCAACGCGCACCACCCCTAGATTCGGCTCAAGCGTTGTAAAAGGGTAATCGGCGATTTTCGGTTTCGCCGCGGAGATACGCGAAATCAGCGTCGACTTGCCGGCGTTGGGAAATCCCACCAGTCCCACGTCGGCCAGCAGCTTCAGCTTCAACTGCAAGCGTTTTTCTTCGCCGGGCTTGCCATCCTCGTGCTCGGTGGGGGCTTGATGCGTCGCTGTGGCGAAGCGCGCGTTGCCGCGCCCGCCGCGGCCGCCTCTTGCGACCGTGAAGCGATCGCCGGGAGTGGTGAAATCGTGCAGCAACTCGTCGGTCACGGCGTCATAGACCATAGTGCCGACGGGCGTGGCCACCTCGATGGACCTACCGTCGTGTCCGGTCCGGTCGCTGCCCTCCCCGTGGCGGCCGCGTTGGGCTTTGTGCTCGGGATTGTAGCGGAGATGGAGCAGCGTGTTGTGGTGCTGGCTGGCAACCATCACGACGTCGCCGCCGTGGCCGCCGTCGCCGCCGCTTGGCCCGCCCCGGGGAACAAACTTCTCGCGCCGGAACGCTAGACAGCCGTTGCCGCCGTCGCCCGCTTTCACGGTGATAATAACTTCATCAATGAACACTGGAGTACTTTCCGACTTGTCCGTCGCCGTGCCGCGACCATGAGGGAGCAGTGTGCCGCCGGCTGCGCGGCCCCGCCAAAAACACGAATGGCCAGAGACCGGCTCAGCGCAAATCCACTGGCTACTGGCCCCTGGCCTCTAGAATCCCTATGCCTGCGCCGCGACGATGTTGACGAACTTGCCCATGCGCCCCCGGTAGCGGAATTCGATCACGCCACCGATCTTGGCGAACAGCGTGTCGTCCTTGCCGATGCCTACGTTGAGGCCCGGCTTGATCTTAGACCCGCGCTGCCGCACGATGATGGAGCCGCCGGGAACCACCTGCCCGCCGAAGGCCTTCACGCCCAGGCGCTGGGCGTTAGAATCGCGCCCGTTTTTTGAACTTCCTAAGCCTTTTTTATGCGCCATTACGCAATCTCCTTGATTTCGACGCGTGTGAAATTCTGGCGGTGGCCGATGGTGCGCTTGTACTGCTTCTTGCGCTTGAATTTGAAGACAAGCGTTTTCTCGCCACGCCCGTGCGCCGTGATCGCGCCCCGCACCTTGACGCCGGGGGCAGGCGTTGTCACGTGGTCGCCATCGACGACGGCCAGCACCCGGTCGAATTCCACCTCGGCGCCGGCATCGCCCGGAAGCGTCTCGATTTCAACCGTCTCACCGGGCGTGACGCGATACTGTTTGCCGCCCGTTTCAATCACTGCGTACATACGAATTCTCTCTTCTTGTTTTCGGAAGTGGGTGGTCTGCCCCGCCCGCGCGCATACTGACCGCGGCTAAGGCGGAGGCTGGAACTTCTAGGGTACTACAGGATGCGGCCACCGCGCAAAATGCTAATGGGCGGCCACTCCGAAGCCAGTACAAGATCCGCGTCCGGCAGCCACCTCTAAAAAGCTTGCGGCGGTTCACGGTCGCCGCGCGCGCCATCACACCCACAGATCCTGCACCGGCGTGTATTCCTGGCGGTCTGATCCGGGAACGTAAAAATATCTCCCACCCATCTCCGGATTCACGATCGCCTTGGTCCAGTCGATTCCCAAGGCCCAATAAATGGTGGCTTCCAGGTCTTCATGACGGATTTCGCGGTCTCTCCGCCATCCGGCGTCCCTTATGCGCGCCCCGGTATCGTCGGTACTGCCCAGCGCACGGCCTCCGCGCACACCACCGCCCGCCACCAATGCCGATTGCAGCAGTGCATGGTCCCGGCCTTGGGCGGGCGTCAGTGGCCCGGCGGTGCGGCCGAACTCGCCGATCGCGATCACCAGTGTTTCATTGAGAGCGCCCGATGCTTTCAGATCGGCGATCAGACTTCCCAATCCTGAGTCGAGTTGCCGTGCCAAGGACTTCGGATTCCCCGCATCCAATGCTCCTGGCGCATAGATGTTGCCGTGGTGATCCCAATCGCCAAAGTTGATTTGAATGAAGCGGGGACCCAATTTGCGGGTGAGCAGGTTTCTTGCCACCGCGCAGGCGTTGCCGAACGGAGAGTCTCCGTAACGCACGCGTTCGGCGGGCGCAACCGTGAACGCGGCGTCGATTGCCGCGTTGAAGATCAGGCTCCGCGCGCTTTTCTGGTAAACGGCGTCCTCCTCAATGAGCGGAGTGGACGGGCCTGGCGTGGCCAACCGCGCAAGTAACGCCGCCCGGCGGGAGTAGCGCTCCTTGCCCTCCGGATGCATCGCGATGCGAAGGCCGTCGCCCTTGGTTTGGCTCACCAGAAACGGCGCGTTGGCCGCCGGCAGAAATCCCTCGCCGGGGATGCTGCCCGCCACGGCGTTGAGACACACATAGGCCGGCAGAGGTGCATTCGGATTTTGCGGCGCCAACTCCGAGGCGATGACGGAGCCGATGTGCGGACTCAACCGCGCGTCCGGAGTCGCCGGATTTCTGCCGATTTGCAGCCACTGGCGGGCCAGCGAGTGCTCCTCCGCCCAGGAACGTACGGACCGTATCAGAACAATATCGTCGAGTGCTTCCGAAAGAACCGGCAGCAGTCCGCGCGGGAAGTGGATGCCGCGAAAATGCGTGGGATCGAAGTTGCGAGGCGTCCACGGCCCCACCTTCAAATCAAAGGTGTCCACCTGGCTGATACCGCCCGAAAGAAATACGAAAACCACGTTCTTCACGCCGGCCCGGGTAGATCGTTGCTGCGCGGCGGCCCCGGGCAGCAAGCAATATCCACCCACCGCCGAACCGAAGTGGCGAAAAAAGAGCCGGCGATGATTCCTGCGTTGTTCAATCATGGATTCACGATGAACTCGGGTTTGTTGATGCAAGCCCACGCCAGATCCTCGATTGCTTCATTACGCTTTTCGCGCCCGGCTTTTTTCAGAGATTCCACCGCCGCGGCCAATTCCAGGGGTCCGGGCGGACGCGAGAGAAACGTGAGAAATAACTCGGCGGCCACATCCTCGTTCTTCTTCAACGACGCCACGCGCTGCAGCACTGGAGACGTCTCCACGCGCAACCGGCTATTCACGAACGCGCTGTTCATCAGATAGAGTTGCTGCCGGGTGGATCCCGCTTCGCTGCGCGGTTGCAGGTTCCGGTCGCCGGGAAAAAACGCCTCGAAGAATTCCGCTTCCGGGGGCTCCATCTCATCGCCGCTCATCGGTCCCGGAAACTGGTTGGCCCAATGCAGGCGCTCCGGCAGATAGCCGGCGGTGGTGCGAATCCGGTAGCCTGGCAACACACCGGTGGCGATCGCCACGGCATCGTGAATCGCCTCCGCCTCCATTCGCCTGGCGCGATGGCGCACGTAGAGGCGGTCGCCCTCGGAACGCGCAGCTCCGTTGTACCCCGAGCTGAGTTGATACGCGGACGACTGCGTGATCAGCCTGAGAAATCCGCGCAGATCGAAGTTCGTCTCCACCAGCCGCGCAGCCAGCTTTTCCAGCAGCCGGGGGTGCGAAGCCTGCAGCTCCCAAGGAGCCGGCGGCGGCTTGGCCGGGTCCAGACGATCCGGATCCAGTGCATCCACGGGTTCGACTAATGCCGTGCCCATCATCTGGAGCCACAGCCGGTTGGCAAAGTTGCGCGCGAACATGGGGTCACGCACCATGCGCTGGGCGAATTCCCGGCGCCAGTTTTCGGTTTTCGGCGTATCGCGCATCGTACCATACGCGGGCTGCACGGTTGCAACGCCACCGATGGGAGCGCGCGCCGGACGATTGCCGTACCCCGTGTTCAAGCGATACTCGCCGGAGCTGGAATCCGACACGACGTTGCTATCGAAATAGCTGTTGGACGTGTTGACCCGCTGGTAGCCGATACGCGTAAAGAACGCCGCCATCCGCCAGGCATCGAGACGAGTGGAGCGTGAGCCCCACAGGCTCAGCGAATCCATATGCCCACGGCCATCGTGGCACAGCAGGCAATCGTAGTGCCCCATGCCTAGAAATGTGGAGGCGGTGCGCGCGAAAATGGCGTCGGCGAGATCCTGCGGCGGCCCGCTGGGAATTTGCACCAGCGTGAAGTTCACCGCGCCCACGGCTTCGTCGTAGTTATTTCCCTGGCTGGCGACCATTCCGGCGGCGAGGTCTGAGAGTGGCATCCGGCCGCGAACTGCATTCCGGATCCAATTGTAAAAGGCGTTTCGGCCCGTGTAGCCGCGCTGGACGTTGTGTGAGACGCGGCCCAGGTCGGCAAACCACTGCGCCCATCGATCCGAAAACCATTCCGACTCCAGCAGCCGATCCACCGTCTCCGCACGCTTGGAAGAGCTGGAGCTCGCCAGGAAGGAACGGACCTCACCGGCAGTGGGAATGCGTCCCGTCAGATCCAGATATACGCGGCGCAGGTATTCGGCGTCCGTCGAAGGCGGAGCCGGCTTTATGTTTGCACCCTCACCATTGACGCGCTTCCAGGTGACACGCTTCGAGGCTGCTTGGATTTCCTCGTCGATGAAGTTCGAGGATGCCCCACCCGGCTGGGCTTGCGCGGCCAGTGCAAACAATACCATCCCCACGGCCAGGCGCAACGTGGACATGAGTCAATTCTATCAACTATGGACGGGCGCTCTTTCTGAATCTTGCGATGCGGTTGCGGAGGGACGGTCGCCGAGGGACGGCCGCCGCGCGCCGCAGCGGGTCACGGCGATTTTCCGCGAGAATGGAATGCTCCAGCCGCGCTCGAATGAATGCCTTCGAGCGGCAGAATATTCCCCGCACGCCCGCGCGGTAAATTCGATCATAGGTTGAGAACGGCGAAGGCCGCCGCTTTATTCGATGCGCAGGCCGAATTCGCGCACCAGCCCCTCGGTGCGTTGCCGGGAAGGTGGCCCCGCTGAAGACTGATGGAGCCGCACCCAATATGCCCCGGCGCGAAACGGTTTTGGCACCCGCGCGGCCAGGTGCATGTTCCTCTCAAGCGAAACGGGTCCTTGCCAAACCTCGGTGCCGTTGGCATCCACAATCTGGAGAGAATAGGTGGCGCCGGGCAACCGCGCAGCGTCGATACTTACGTCAAGCGGCCGGCCAGCCGGGGCGTGAGCTACGCTGCCTGCGTCCGAGCCGCGCAACGCCACCAGCACCACCGCCGCCGGAGCACCCATCTGCGGGCGCCACGTGAGCAGCGCTAAGGCCAGAACCGCTGCCAGCGCGGCGCCGGCCGTCGCCAGGGAGAGTCGTTCGCTCCACCGCCCGCAGGGAGGCCACGCGGGCCGCACCCATCCAGACCAAAGGCGCGCCGCTGACCTGGGGCGCAGCCCAAACCACCGCTGCGACGCCGGCTGATGCTGTTCCCGCGCGTGAAACTCCGCTATCCCCAGTTTCAGCAATGCTGCGAACTGGGAGGCGGCCTCCGCTGCTTCCAGGCACTGGGAACAATAGAAGAGATGTTCTTCAAAGACGGAACGGGCCGGTTCCTCAACCCGCCCCATTAGATACTCTTCGAGCGCGTCATCGGAAGGATGGACGTGCACCGAGGGCAGAACTTGCACAGGCATAGGCTCTCCGAACTTCCACGCCCGTACCGATTTGAAAATGTACCGAACCGGGACGTTATGCCTATTAGTGGAGACCGCTCGCCGAAGTTCTCACAAAAACTGCGTGTAGAGCGCGGGTAGCGAGCTTTTTCTTGCCGAGCTCACCAAATCGAGACTTGGCCCGCGACTTCAAGAGCCGGAACTGGGTTTCCGAGAGATCCATACCGGCGCAGATCTGCTCCTGGCTCTGTTCGCGGAGGTAGAACCGTGTGAGTATCTCGCGATCGCGCTCGCTCAGCTCCCCTAAAACCCTTTGAATCAACTCGGTACGTTGGCGGAAGATGATCGCTTCCTCGGGATCGCCGCGAGGGTCCACCACGCGTGCTCCGGAATTCTTGTCGAGGTGTTCGCGGCGGGCTTGCACCGCTTTTTCAATGTGGGTGGCCACCAGTCTCCGCACCACCGTCCGTACAAATCCCATCAATCGTTGCGGCTCGCGGAGCTCACCCCGGCGAATTGCCTGTACCACCATGACGAAGGTGTCATGTACTCTGTCGTCCAAATCCTGCGTGCCCAGATGCCGGCATAGATGAAATCGAATTCCGCGCGAGAACAAGTCGTACAATTCGGCCATTCCATCGATTTGGCCGGACTGAATATTTTCCACCAGGTGCACCCAGACTGCGTAAATCTCCGGGTCCGGCCGCTCCGCGTTTGCATCCGGTCCCAGGTGCGGGCCCGCTGTGGCGCCGGCCTCCGATGCGGCTGCCGACGTGTCTTCATGAAATGTCTCGAATGCTTCGGCCGGTGTGATGGCCATGGGTGGATCTCCTAGGTGCGATTCGAGCATTTAACGAGTCCCTCCGGTGAACTGATACGCGGCCCAGTAGGCCGGAGCGCGGCGCCAGGTTCCCGAATGAATCATGCCGATTTGGCTGAGGCGCAGGGCCTCGGCCGCGGAGCTTGCCCGCAAGTGCCGGTAGAACGGTGCAAAGATTTCGCCGGGTGAGTCCTCCACCGGCCAGGCCGTCGAGACCACCCCGCTGGCCCCGGCCATCAGCCAGGCATGGGTTAGACCCAGCAATCCGGCTCCGGCGCGCGCGTCCCCGGTTCCCGTGGCGCAGCCGGTCATGACGACCAGCGCACCGGGAACATGGAGCGCCGCCACTTGGGAGGTTTCCAGGAATTCAGGTTGGGGAGTCTCGCCGGGCTGATCCGCGCTTAACCCGAAGGCGATGAAGCCTTGTTCGGCACGCACCGGTGACGTCAAAACATGGGTCGCCAAGTGAACTATGGAGGGGTTGGATTCGCCGGCTAGTCCCTCGACCGCTTCCAGAAAGGCCGCCCGGCTGGCGTGGGCCCCTGTAAGCAACGTCGCCGTTCCACCGCTTGCGCGCCACTGGGCGGCGCTGACCGATACTTCAGCCTCGCTTGCCACCAAGCGGTTCAACTGCCAGCTGGTGGCGGGCTGTGGCGGACCCCTCCAGGGCGAACCGGGAAGGGAGCCGGTCCAACGCGGATCGGCCGTGTTGTAGACGGGGTCTCCCACCGCCAGCAAGACGCCCGCGCCGCGGCGGTCCTTCTCTGGAGCGCCGGACTCCGTGAAACGGGTTTCGCGACCGGAGACTTCCGGCCCGTTGGCCGCACGCAGCAGCAATGCTCCCGGCACGGTCTGTAAAGAATGATTTTCCACCAAATAAACCGTGTTGCCATCCAACCGCCCCGTCACCAGCGCGGCAAATGGCGCGTCAAAAAGCGCACCTTCCAACGAAAGTAGCCACGCCCGCTTCGCAATGTCCCGTGCAGCGAGCTGACCGAACAACGTCTGGTTGAGCGACTCCCCTAATCGTTGCGCCTCCGCACCACCCGCCCTCACCGCTGCGCGGAATGCATGCACATCCGCCACGATCCGACCCTCCGGTGGCAAGCGGTACATCCGTAGAGTCTCCCTGCTTACCGCCCACAGGTAGGATTCCGTCTTGCCCAGCCAGAAACTAAGCAATAGTTCGGACTTACCTAACCCTGTCTGAAAATGTATAAGTGAAGATCGCCCTCGAAAATTCTCTATTTTCTTATGAGAAATTCCGCCGCCGGCTTGCGCTTCCATTTCGGAAAGTTTCAAAACGAGACGATCCACGGCCGCACTTCTCTGTTCCGATTGCATTCGCCGCGCTTCCAGGCGTCCAAATTCTTCGAGTGCTTGCCAGTACCGCGGGGGAAGCCGCGTACGCCACGCGTCCGCCAGAGCCAAGCTACCGCGCAGGCTTGCCGCGCGACTCATCTCAACGGCTTGAAACGCTTGTTCCGCCAAGCGAGCATCGCCCGTTGCGGCTGCCTGCTGCGCGGCGAGCTGGATATAGGACCGGAAGATTCGCTCGTCCAGGGCGACGTTGCTGGCCACCAGCGCCGCGCGCGTGGGCAATGTTTGCGAACCAGCCCGTGCCGCGGCGTCAGAGGCGCTGGAAAAGTGCTTGAGGGCGCCGGCCGTATTCCCCTGGGCCAGCAGAATCTCTCCGCGCTGATGCTTGAGGACGTGCACAGGAATTCCTCGCGCTGCCGCCGTGGCGAGCGCGTTGAGCAGCGCGGCCCCCTTTAGATCGTTATTTGCCAGACGCAGCGCGGCAAGCCGGAAGTACGAAAGGCCGAGTTCGCCAGGGTTGCCGAGCCGGCGCAAGCGGTAGGCCTCGCCGAACGAGCGTTCAGCACGCGTGAGCCGTCCTTCGCGCAGGGCCTCATCACCCAGCAGGTCCCATCCCTGGGCTTCGAGCGTCTTTCTGCCGGACAGTCGTGCGGCTTCAATTCCCTCCGCGAACAACGCACCCGCTTGTCCGTCGGCGAGCAGCGCATGAATCCTGCCGGCCTGCACCAGAAGAAACGGCCGTGAATAGCCGCCGCGGTGTGCGGTTTGCGCCAGCCCGTCTTCTACTGCCCGCAGTGCGGACCAGACGTCCCAGACTTGGAGGTACACGCTGGAGAGATTCACGGCGATGGCGCCCAGGTCCTCCGCGGCGGAATTCGCCAGGGCCAGTTCGCGCGCCTCCACGAATGTCGTTAGCGCCGACGCGTATTGGAATTGCGCCAGTTGGCAGCCGCCGGCGCTAATCAGATACTTCGCGGCGGCAACCGTATCGCCATGTTGCAGCGCATCCAAGTAACCGCGGCGGTAGAGCGATTCCGCGGACGCAAAATCACCCCTCTTGCGATCGTTCGCCGCGTCGGTTCGAAGATGAAGTGGGTCCTGATCCCATAAGAGGCTAGAATCAGGCGATCTAGGCGGGGCACCGGCCGCTAAACGGGAACCAGTGGTCCAGAGCGTGAGAATCAGGCAAAGGCACCCAAAGATGGCAGCCATTGCTCAGTTTTCTTGTTCAGTTACTCCACGTCATACTACCAGAGTTCTATTTTATTTACTAGCACGCATATCGCGGGATAATCACGCAACAGTAGTGTCCGGCTAACCGTAACTGGATGGGCGGCAAGCCATAGCAGCACAGGCTGTTAAGTCGTGTTTTGGGATTTTTCGATTTGAAAGTTCCGGATCGATTTCAGCCCTTGTTCGATGCCCCGGATTTCCCAAGAGATCCTGG
>CAMAUG010000008.1 GCA_945861255.1 Candidatus Sulfopaludibacter sp. SbA3 | reverse complement strand
GACACATACGGTGGAGCGGATGATCGGGTTGTGCGATTCCGGGTCCGTGTTGACGGCGAACCCGGTGTGGGCGGTGGATTCGGGAACGCCGGGGGCAGCCACCTGCGGGAGCGGTTTCCCGATTTCTTTCGCGACGGCATACCGCGCGTTGAGCAACACGGCGGATAGCGGACTGCGCACCGTGATGGCGCTGCCGCTCGATTGGGACAACGCGCAGGCGGTGGACGCCCGGATTCATTGGGCGGGCGACGCCACGGCGAACTTGAACGTGACGTTCGGCATCGCCACTTCCTGCCTGACGGCGGGGAGCGTATTCACGGCCGCTCCGTCGTACAACACGGAACAGACGGTGAGCGGAGCGGAAGGTACGGTGCAGTTCACGGCGCAAGCGGCCACGGTGACGGGGCTGACGATGACGGGATGCGCGCCGGGGGACCTATTGCGGCTCAAGTTCACGCGCAGAGTAAGCGATACATCGACGAGCCAGGTGTATTTCCTGGGAGCGACGGTGACGTACCGGATTCGGGGCAACTGAACCGGGGCGGGCGCGCGGGGAGTTGAGGCGATGGGATTCAGGGCGAATTCGATGGAGAGCGGGGACATGATCACTAAGAACGGGAAGAGCAATTGGTTGGTGGTGCTGGCGGGCGCGTGCGTGTGGGCGCAATCGGGATGGGCGCAGCCGACGAATCTGCGCGTGACGGGGAGTACCCCGACGCAGATGGTGATCGAATACGATACACCCGCGACTGGGTTCTGCACGGTGGAAGTGAGCGAATCCAGCGCGTATTCACCGCTGGTACACGACGTGAATCCGGCGATGTTCGGGGCAGCGGACCGCGATTTGAATCGCGCGGATACGATCGTGGACGGCATGCATCGCACAGTGATCGCCGGCAAGACAGGCCGGTATTATTCCGACGTACAAGGAGTATGGCGTTCGCGGGCTTTGCGCGCGGAGACGCAACACTACATCCGCGTCGCGTGCGGAGGAACGGCGAATACAACGGCAGCCACGGGAGTGCCCCCGAGAGGGCAGACCGCGTTCACGGAGGCGCTGCCCGCGTTAGGAAACTTCCAGTACCAAAAACCATCGCTCAACCCGCTGTTTCAAACCTCATACGTCGATCCGGAGACCGGGGTGATGGCGGCCAGCTACTACCCGAACGCGATGAAGGCGGCGTATGCGGCATCCACCGGGGCCCTGGGGGCCGCGTTTGGATCCGCCGAAAATATCACGGCGGGCTGGTCCGCAAGCGACGGCGGGACGTTAGGCAACGCGGTGTCGGGCGACGACAATGTGTATGCGCAATACTCGGGTGCGGCGGGGGAATGGCTGTTCTTGAGCCTGGGGGACCAGAACTACAACCGATACCCGACCAGCAGCACGTTCTCCGGGAATCAGCTTTCCTATCAAAACGTAAAGCTCCGTATGGATTGCGCGGGCGCGGGCTGCGGTTCCGGCATCGCGGTGGAGGTGTGTCTGGTGACGGACCGCGATCCCGGTCACTGCATTCAAACCAAGACGGTGACGGCTACCGCGACCGAGCAGGAGGTCATTTTGTGCCACACGGCGCCGTGCGCGGCGGAGGCGGCGGCGGGGGATGTCTGGTCGCCCGACATCATCTTGAGAGACGACTGGGCGCCGGGCGCCGGCCGGTTGTACAACACTGCCGCCGACTATACGAGCATCAAGTTCACCGATCAGACGGACTGTGACAGGCTGCGAGCCGGGGATCTGGTGAGCTGGTGGAACGACCAATTCAGTACGACCTATCAGCCACGAATCACGGCGACTTCGTGCGCGTCCAATCCGCCCAGCGTGACGGTGAATGGGAGTTTTCCGGCGGATCACAGCGGAGTGAGCGGAGTCCCTTTCCGGTATCCCGCGGGCATCGCGAACAACACGCGCTACGGATTTCTGGTGCGCAAGCGGGACACCACCGCCAACGCGACGTTGCGGGTGGACCGGGGGGCGTGGCGGGCGGCCAGCTATATCCACGGGGTACTGGCGTCGGGTTCGGGCGGTTTCAATAAGCGCTGCCAACGCGTGAAGACCGCCAACGGATACACACTATGCGCGGCGGGCGATCTTCTTTATGCCGTGAAAGCGCAAGGGGACGGCACGCTGGACATCAAGTTTCTGGGGACGGCGATCATTCTGGTAGCAAGATTGGGGGCGATTACCGACGACGAAGGGGGCGTGATCTACTTCGGCAACCCAGCCAGCGATCTGCACTGGTCCGACAGCGAACCAAGCGTATTCTACGTCAGCTATGGAATGAATGTGTCCTCGCCGGCGAGCGGAACCACGGGGCTGGGGATCGCGAAAGTCACGCTCACGCATCCGGAAACCGCGTGCGGGGACCCAGGAACGACGTGCCCGGCGGCGAATCCAGACGGGCTGGAGTTCGATGAGCGGTGGCCATTACCGGAGATCGCCGGCGTGGCGCTTACGAAGTGTCTGAACACCTGCGCAACCGATAGCGACGACTACACGATCGCGGGGCAAGTGAAGCGGATCGCTCCGGGCTACAATTTCGCGCGGTTTCGCACGCCTGGGCTGACGGCGGTGCAGGGAAACTACATCGTTCTGAGCGGACGGGAAGGCAGTCAAGACACTTTCGCGCAGTATTTCGCCTTCGATTTAGGGAACGGGGGAACCTGCCAAGTGGATTACGCGGGGAATCACGCCGGGCCATTCGCCGGCCAGCAGATCTTCGGGTGGAATCCGAATTTCGCGACGCGGGGCGGGCGGTGGGGCGTGGACCACACTGGACCACACGCATCAGCCCGTTTTGTATAGCGATAAGTTTACGGTGATCGAGAGCAGTTCAAAGTGCCAGTACCAGGTCACGATGACGAATAGCCTGACGGCATGTTCGAAGGCCGGCAATGGGAATTGCGATCCGTGCCCGGCGATTTCGATGGATGGCGTGGATTACGGCGGCAAGAACTGGTGCGCGAGCATGGTCTTGTCATCGGCGTGGAATCCGGGGTGGGAAGCGCAGCCGGCGGCGTTTGAGACCGGCGACCCAGTGAACGTGAACCAGACGGGCGAATGCAACAACAACTACCATTACCTGCAGAAGCTGGAACCGGGAGACTTGATCATTCAGGGCTCGGTGGGATCGTCAAACGAAGAGGTGTTGAAGTTGGTGCAGCGGAGTTCGAACACCAGTTGGGTGGTGGAACGCGGATGCCACTTCGATCAGAGCTACGCAAATCCGAAGACGCACGGCGCGGGCCTCGCCTGGAGCACCAACTCGCAGGCACAGAATTCCTTCAAATGCGCGGAGTCGAACAGCGACTTTCCGTATGCGCAGCAGTGGGATTTCAAAGAGGATCCAATGGCGGCGGACACCTCCATCACCGATTTCCAAAACCATGCGTTCACAGCGGGCGATTATAGAGTGTCTCCCGATTACATCGTACAGGCGGCCGATTTCTCGGATTGGAATGCAGCGAAGACGCTGAGGCCGCGCTCCTCGCTGGCGCTTCCGTTGGCATTTGCCGGAACGGCCTCAATCTGTAACGGCAATGAATGCGAAAAACATCCGAGTTACGTGAATTCGGCGAGCGGCAACGCGGTGAACCGGTCGTGGTTTCTGGATTCACATCCGCTGCTGTTCTTTTACGAAACTGGCGTGAGCGCGCACATCAACATCGCGGGCGACTTATGGAAAGTGGGTGGACCGGCGGGCAGAACATTCGATCCCAAGCTGTTTCCGCAGGGGGGATTCCTGGGGGTGTTTCCATTCGTGAACATCAGTGGACCGGGTTCGGCGCTGGGGACGACAACGGCCGACCGGGGCAAGCTATGCATCGCGCTGGCGGCGAACGAATGCCGTGCGGGGTCGAGCGCCGGAGACATGTACTTCAACGGTCCGGTGGATCCGGCGCAGGCGCGGTGCCGCGGCATCGAATTCTGGAGCGGGCAGATGGACGCATGCTTCGGAAACATGCCGGCCATGGGCGCAGCGGTGGCGCAGTGGCAACTTCCCACATCCAATTCCGAACGGCTGCAACAGAATCATTTCCGGATCCTGCTCAGGCATTGGACCTACCGGGAGGCGGCGACCGATAACGCGAAGACGAATCCAGACGGAACGCACGCGTTTGTTCGGTTCGCGCCGCTATACGCGCTGCTGCCAGGTTGGCCCGGGGTGGACTCGGTGGCGCGGAACACGTTCATACCGCGCGAAGTGCGCGTGCAGACTGTTCCAGCCGGCACTAGCCGCGTGGTGGTGAAGTTCGGTTACGACGAATATTTCCGATGCTCCGGAAACCGCGCGGAGGCGTGCTACGCGGTAGCAGCGGGATTGAACGAAATCAACCCGTTCCAATGGGAAACGGAGTTGAACGCCACGAGCGGGCCCGCATGCGCCAACGGGTGCACGGTGACGATTCCAGCGATGCCTGGGCGCGTCGCGCGGTATCGAGTTGTGTACCGGGATGCAGGAGGAAGCGCGATTTTCGTTTCGCAAGAGCAGACGCAGTCAATTCCCTGAGGGTGGGGGCGCGGCGTGAGGGCGCGCGGGTTGAGCCGTGAGGATTAGCTGGGGACGCAATGAAGGACGTGCCGGTAAAGATCCAGTACTGCTTGCAAGCCTCGCGTGCTGTCGCGGGTCGCCGGGGTAGTGCGGCCATGGTCCAGCGCGCGGCTAACGGATTCCACCAGGGCATCGAGCGCCGGCGGCCGGGGAATCAAGTGGCAACCCGGGGGACGCATGCCGTTGTCGGTGGCGACGACCGGCGTTCCCAGATCCAGCGCTTCGCGAACGGAGATGGAATCACCGTCGTAGTGCGTGGTGCGGAGGACGGCGGAACATTCTTTGATGGCGCGTAGCGTGGCGGGGTGGGGGACATCGCCGGCGAGCAAGAGGTGCTGGGCCCAAGGTTGCGCGGCGATGCGCCCGCGCAGCTCTGTTTCCAAACTTCCCGATCCAATCATCACCAGGCCGGCATTGAGATGAGCGGCGCGGATTTTCTCAAGCGCGGCGATCTGGAGAGGCAAATCGTATTCAGGCTCAAGCAGCCCCACGCTCAACAAGACTGGTTGATGCTCGGCGAAAAAGTGGTGGAGCGCCGCCGGAAGTTCCGCCGTCATTTCCATAGAGGCGGCCGGCACAATCACGCGGACTTCCCGGACGCCGCAGCGCCGCAGGAAACTCGCGATTTCCTCATTCACCGCGATGGCGGCGCCCAGGCGGCGGAGGACGAACGCCGTGAAGCCGGCACGCTTCACGCCGCGGCCTTGAGGCGAGGAAGGAAAACCACCCGAGTGAAATGTGAGCACCGTCTTGCGTCCCGGAAGGAGGGAACAGAACAGGCACAGGCCCAGCAGTCGCGCCGTGAGAGCGCCGCCGATGTGCAGGTGCAGAATATCGGCAGGCTCGCGCCACAATAGGCGCGCGGTTTCGAGGGCTGTCCGCGGGTAAAAGACTTCATCGGAATTCGCCCGGCGATGCCGGGTGAGGTGAATCACGGCTGCCTGGTGGCGATCGGCACGTAGACGGTCACGAATGGCTACGAGGTTGGTCTGCACGCCTCCGTAAGGCGGCGGGTACGGGCCAAGCTGGATGACTTTCATGGGCGCAATCTAGACGGGGGAGATGTCTCTAAAAATGACATCGCGGGGAGTGAGATCGCGCGCTGAATCGAGCATACGCAGGCAGGCCAGCGTCGCCACCGCCCCATCGCGGACGGTGACTTGCGGAGAGCGGCCTGCCGCGATGGCTTCCGTAAAATCGTCGAACTGGGCGAGGTAGCCTTTTTCCGCCCACCACGACGATCTGCGGCTGCGCGTGGCGCCGGACAGCGTAAACGTCTTGAAATCCTCGGTGGAAGCCGCGATGCCCGGAGCGAAGACTTCGACGCGCTCTCCGCCTGAGGTTCTGCTTCCGACGGTGCAATACGTAAGATTGGCCACCGACCCATCGGCCATTCGAAAACTGGCGGCCATGTTGTTTTGCCCGATGGGTTCCTTGGAATCCGTGGGCAGCGAATACGCCGAGACCGACGTTATTTCCGAATCGAGCAGCCAGCGGAACAAGTCGACGAAATGGCAGGCCTCGCCTAAGATCGCCCCACCGATGGCGGGATCGGCCATCCAGTAAGATCCGGAGATGCCGGGAGAATTGACGCGCGCGCAGATGACGACGGGACCGCCACGGCGTGCGAGGGCTTTCTTCAAGTCGACATAACAAGGGGCGAAGCGGCGGTTGAATCCCACGGCAAGAAACTTGCCGCTCCGCTCCACGGCCTCCAGGAGCCGCCGGCATTCGTCTTCGGTCAGTGCCATGGGTTTTTCAACGAAGACATGTTTGCCGGCGCGCAGGGCGGCTTCGGCTTGCGCGGCGTGCTCCTGATTGCGGCTGGCGATGCACACCGCGTCGACGGAAGCGTCGGCCAGCACCTCCGCCAGATCGGAAGCGCAGTAGCTCGCGCCGAAGCGCTTTGCATAGCTCTTGCCACGGGCGCCGCTCGCTGAATAGATGGCGCGCAGCGAAACGCGCGGAAGTTTCTTGAGAGCCGGAAGGTGCGCCCACTTGGCCAGATTTCCGGCGCCGATCAGCGCGATGCCCACTTGCCCTTCCTGTTTGGGGACCGCGGTGACGGGAATCACGGTTACAGGTCGCGGGGGTCGAGTACCACGGGCAACGGGGGTATCCGGATATTCCAGCACGACGCCGAGGCTTCCCGATGCGGGATTCAAGATCGTATCGTAAGCGCGCGGCGCTTCGTCCAACGCGAAGCGGTGCGTGATGAGCGGCCGCACGTCCGCGCGGCGGCGCGCCAGCAGGCGGAGGAATTCCTCCATGTTGCGATTCTCAGTCCAGCGCACGTAGGCGGCAGGGTAATCCTGGCCGCCGCGCTCATAAGCGGGGTCGTAGCTACCGGGGCCATAGGCGCGCGCCATCAAGAGTTGGATTTCCTTCATGTACATGTCATTCCAGGGGAACTCCAACGCGACGGCACCCACGACGACAATGCGGCCCCGGTCGCGGCAGATCTCGAGCGCCTGACGCGCGGGGGCGCTGCTCTTGGCGGCAGCGGCGATGATGGCGCAGTCCACGCCGCGGCCGTTGGTGATCGCGGCAATGGATTCGCGCAGACCTTCGCCGCCGAGCATTGCGTGATCAGCGCCCACGCGGCGCGCCAAATCGATGCGGTCCTGTTTGAGATCAACGGCGACGGCGACGCCACCCTGCACGCGAACGAGTTGCGCGATCAGTTGGCCAACCAAGCCCTGGCCGATGACCGCCACCACATCGCCGACAGAAATGGTGGCGATGCGGACGGCGTTCATGGCGATGCTCCCGAGGGTAGTGAACGCGGCCTCGTCAAACGCAACACCTTCGGGGATGCGGGCAACCAGGTGGCGACCGGTGAGAATGCGCTCACCATGCCCTGTACCTTCGCCACCGTAGGCGACCGGGTCGCCGACCGATAAATCGCGCACGGTTTCATGCGCCGCCACGATCACGCCGGCACCCGAGTAGCCCAGCACGGCATAATCGGTGGAGAGCTTCGCTCGAACCTCGGAGAGGGTGGCAAGCGGCCCCACGTTCTTCATAACGTTCCACACGGTTCGAAGGTGCGAAGGGTTTCCGGCCACTTCGGTGAGTACACCATCCTGGTGAATGCTGGCGGTTTCTGTACCGCTCGAAATCAGAGAACAAACGGGTTGCACCACGACATGATGCGGTATCGGGATGGGATCGGGAACCTCGTCGACTATGATGTCTCTCAGCCCTTTGCGGATCACTTGCTTCATGTCGCGTGTGAGGGAAGCAGCCTGACCCGGTGTGAGGACGCTCCCTGACTCATTGTATCGGTTGAGCCAGCCACCCGCGCGCCCAATAGTATGCGATTTTCGCGTTCTCCTGAACCAATTCGAGGAAGATGCCCCAGCGCTCCAAGGCATTGCCGTAGCGTTTTCGCGCGTCTGGAATGGGCCGGGGCAGAGTGGCGATACCGGCGCTAGCGAAGGCCCGGAACGAACGCCACATGTGGTAATCGCTGGTCAGGAGCACCAGGCGGCGATTCCGGTAACGGCCGGGATCGCGCGCGATGGCCGCAGCCATGTTCAGAGCGGATTCGTGAGTGTTGGTGGAGGCCACTTCCGTTTGGATGGCGGCGGCCGGAACGCCTTGCGCGATCAGGAATGCCTTCATGGACTCGGCGGCCGGAGTTGCGGGCGGCCCGCCGGTGACGATGATTTCCTGAAAGCGCGCCTCCTTGAAAACGCGCGCCGCGTAGACAGCCCGCCAATAGGAATTCATTCCTATGGTGTGCTCGTCGAGCGCGGAACCGGTGAGGACGATCAGGACGTCGCCGGTTGGATCGTCCCACGGACCCGCCAACGCCGTGGCCCACCAAAATACAATGGGCGAGGCGGTGACCGCCAGCATGGCCAGACCCAGCGCGGCGGCCAGACGGAGTAACCAACGCAGAGGGGTGGCGAGGGATCGCATTACTGGTATCGCATTACTCGAATCGGGCGAAGGTTCGCGCGGCGGAGTGGGGACCCCGGGCTGTAAGGCGTTGCATGTCTCTCCAGTATGTCTGGGCCGTAAAGGATTCGCAAAATGCGCCGATATCCGGAGTAGGCATTGGTGCAGGATCGCGGCGCCGCGATGGCAGCCGGATGGACGCTGACGGATTGCGCGGCGAACTCCCGGTCGATTACGGGAGGCGTACCGGGGCGGTTGTGGTACGCTCGATCTGAATCCCCCTTTCAATCAGAATGATTCGTCTGTT
Source organism: Candidatus Sulfopaludibacter sp. SbA3 (assembly GCA_945861255.1). GTDB lineage: Bacteria > Acidobacteriota > Terriglobia > Bryobacterales > Bryobacteraceae > Palsa-187. The sequence continues at coordinate 17,733 of CAMAUG010000008.1, read as the reverse complement.
TCGCGTTTCGATACCCACCAGCATGTTGGCGTTGGTGGTGTTGGACAGCCTCCTTCTGTTTGGTTGTTACTTTGTCACGGGCCTCTTCGCGTGGTTCGATCCGCGGACATTTCTGCTGTACGAAGGCGGGCTACAACAGATTCTGCTGGTGGTTCTACTGATTCAGATCGGGTATTACTTCAGTGATTTATACGATACCTTCACACCGCGGTCGCGCACGCTGTTGTGGCAACAGGTCTGCCTTAGCGTAGGGATCGCCTTCTTGTTTCAGGCGCTTTTGGGTTATGCCCGATCGCCCCTGCAACTGCCGAGATTGAACATGCTGGTGGGGAGCTTGACCGTGCTGGTGGTGGCGCCGGCATGGCGGATCGCGTTTTCCGTCTTGATGCGCAGGGCGAGTGTTCCACGAAAACTCTTGTTTCTGGGGTTGTCGCCGGTGGTCCGCGCCGTTGTGGCGCGTCTGGAAGAACGGCCCGAATTGGGCCTTCTGGTAGTGGGTTATCTGGATGGGGAACCAGCGCAAGATTGGCACGTTCCGTACCTGGGCCGGATCGAGAATCTGGACGAGATCATTCAGAAACACCGCCCGGATCGCGTAGTGGTTGGATGCGCGGGCGACAATGGTGCCCTGCCGGTGGAGCGGTTGCTGGATCTGCGCTTTTCCGGAACCATCCACGTGGAGGAAGCCGCCACTCTCTACGAAAAATTGCTGAGCCGCGTGGCCATCCACAACCTGCGGCCGTCGCAGCTGTTGTTCGCCTCAGAATTGGTGCCGCATTCCTTCAATCTGACCATGCAGGGAATCTATTCACCGCTGTTAGGGCTGGCGGGCTTTCTGATCACCCTCCCGGTGATGGTGATCGTTGCGGCGCTGGTGAAGTTATCGTCGCCTGGCCCGGTGTTCTACCGGCAGGTGCGCATGGGTTTGCACGGGAAGCATTTCACGATTCTGAAATTCCGTTCCATGTACATAGACGCCGAGGCGCGCACGGGGGCGGTGTGGGCCAGCAAGGGCGATCCTCGCATTACTCCCGTGGGGCGCTGGCTGCGCTACCTGCGCCTGGACGAGCTCCCGCAATTTATCAATGTGGTTCGCGGCGAGATGGCTGTAGTGGGGCCCCGGCCCGAACGGCCGGAGTTTTCCGAAGTATTGGAACATCGGATTCCCCTGTTCAAGCAGAGGGTGTGCGTCAAGCCCGGGATCACCGGTTGGGCGCAGATCAACTATGGGTATGGCGAAACCGTCCAGGACGCGATGATGAAGCTGGAGTACGATCTTTACTACATCAAGAATCTCTCGCTGACCATAGATGCGTACATTATCTTCAACACTCTCAAAGTGATGCTGCTGTCGCGGGGAGGGCAGTAGGGCGGCCTGGCGCTTCCTGATCGAAATGCTTCGCGCCAGGGAACCGCTTACCCGCGTGCGCGGCGGCCACCGCGAGCGCGGTCATGCCGCGACGGTGCGGATGGAGGACCAGCATCCGTGCAAGCGACGCCGCGGCTACTGCGTGCGTCATGATCGTCGGAATGGCAAATCGCCCGTGCGTGGTTTGGGGGAGCGCTAGATGGGCTTGAATTCGGGCGGCAAGTCAGAGCCTTTGCCGAAGAAATACTCTTCCATCTGCTTCAGCAGGAACTCCTGGGCATCCGGGTTGCCCAAGTTGAGGCGGTATTCGTTCATGATCATCTTCATGTGCTCCACCCAGCCTTTCCAGGCTTCCTGAGAGACGTTATCATAGATGCGCTTTCCCAGGGGGTGGCCGTCGAACGGTACTTCGTTGAGGCCCGGCAGGTCCTTCTGAAGCTTCACGCAGAACACCGTGCGCCCGGTCTTTTCATCAGCCATAAGATTCAGGATAGCGCGGAGGCCAAGACGGCGTAGCTATTTGCCCCGGCGCACGGCCACCATCAAGTTCGATTCCCCAGGGTGCCACTTGTAGCTGATGCCGAAGTCGAGCGGTTGTACGCCGTCACCGGAACTGTAGGCCGCCTGCAAGTCTTCCTGCATCCATTCCCTGAACAATTCAATGGGTTTGTCGTAGGTTCCGAACAAGTGCACGTCCCACGACGCTGGATCGAAGTGGTGGTAGGGCACTCCGGAATCGTCTTGAATCAGGACGGTGCTTTTGGCCAGCACGATGCCGCGAATCCGCGAGAAGAACTTCCGGTGCATCAGGTAGGACGCCGACTTGACCAGCGTCGTGCTTACGGGCAGGCTTTCCAGATATTTTGTCGTACCCGGCCGGCGCGCGAGCCGGGAATTCTGAAGATTGGCCGCGAAGTAGCGCAAGGTTCGTTCGCCGCGCTGGGCGTCCTTGAAGCGGATCGCGACGCCGCGGACTTCGACCGCCGGGGCTGTCTCGCCTTCGGCCAACGCCACTACCTGGCCCGACGGAGTGATGCCGGTCTGGGCCACGTCCACAATGGAGTTGCCTGCGCGAGCGATCAGGAACAACAACACCGGCAACACGCCACCGGCGCTGCTCTCCGTCAGTTCGTGCTTCATGTCGTCGGTCTTAAAAAAACCGACGTCCGCGGCTAATCGCCAACCCTGCCGCAGCGCCGGCCAGTATTCGGGAGTGAACGCGTCGGCGTGCGCGGGGATGCAGCCGGCCGGCTCCAGCCCCACCATGATGTACTCGCGCGCGGCGGGGAAGAAGGCTAGCGGGTTGGTCGCGTCAGGGCCGCTAAATGGGTAGAAAACAACAGCGGTGGCGGGAGCTTTCGCAAGGTGCTTCCCGCGCCACGCGGCGATGCGGTCCACGTAGCGGCGCTTCAGCCGCCCCCAATCCGCCGCGGCCGTCCTGGCGTAGTCCGCCCACGCGGCTTTTTGTTCGTCCGAGAAAGATTCCGCGTAACCCGCACTGCTGGTACCGGCGATCAAACGCGCCGCGGCATCCCAATCGGCAATGGGTTCCTGCGCCACGCATGCCGGGGCCGGTGGAGCGATGTCCGTGGCGGCAGGCGCGCTAACATTCGCCGCCGTCTGAGCCCATGCGGCGGCCGCCACCGCGCATCCTCCGATCATTAAGAACAGCCGTTGCCTCACAAGGAACCCGCCTCACTTAAACCTTGCCCTACGCCTATTATGATGCCTCTGGCCGGGAGAGCGTTACGGAAGCCCCGCCAAAAACGTCTCCAGCGAGCGGTTGAAGCGTTCCGGGTCTTCCATCATCAGAAAATGTCCCGCGCCCTGCCACGCTTCGAGGCGGAGCGCGGGGAACAGGCGCCGCATGGCTTCAAAGCCCGCCGGCGTGCCTGGACTGGACGCTTGGATGGCGATCGACGGCAAGTCAAACACTTCATCGGGCGGCGGCGGAGGCAACGACGACGGGCTGGTGAGAGCCGCGACGCGAACATGCTGGGGCGTCGCCGCCATTTTCGCGCGGATTTCCTGGCGCAGGGGTTCCGGTGTATTTTCGCTGAACATGGATTCGATGCTGCGCGCAAAGCGGCGGTCGCCCTGGGTCCGCTGCATGCCGCGGGCTTTCCGGGCCATGCGTGCGCGCTGGGCGTTGGCGTCGATGGCCCCCGCCGAGCCACGCGCTACCTCGGCCTCCACCAGGACCAGGGCTTTGACCTTCTCCGGAAACAATCGCAGGAATGCGTAGGCAATGGGCCCACCCAGGCTGTGGCCCACCAGCACGGCGCGAGCGACGCCCGCATCGCGCATGGCGGCCTCCACCGCGCCCGCGAAAAACTCCATGGGATAGGCGCGGCGCGGCTTGCCGCTTTCACCGTGGCCCGGCAAATCCACCAGCAGCGCGCGATGATTCCGGTAGAGGGGAGCCTGCCCGCGCCAGAACGTGAGATCGCAAGTCCAGCCGTGGATGAACACCAAGGCTTCACTACCCTCACCATAGCTCTCATAGTGGATGGGGACTCCCTCGAAGGCGGTGGAGCGCGAATCCTGGCCGGTACAGGGAACGGCGGCGGCGAGGACGAACAGAAGCAGGACGGCCAGGGCCATTCACCCCACCTGCGGGACCCGCGACTCCGCGCGCGACGCGCTGCGTTTGGCGCGGACGCCTTCCAGATATTGCGAGAGTTTGAGCGGGGTGCGGGCGCCTTTATCCATGTGTTTCTGCACGGCTTTTTGGTAGCGGCGCAGAACATCGCGCCGGTTGGTTTCCCGCAAGTTACAGCTCTCGATGTCCAGGAGCAATTCGATCTCCCAGGGCCGAAAAGTGTTGCGCTGCATGTTTCCGCGAAGCAGCTCCTGCACCAGACGGTTGAACTGCGCCAACACTGCGTCGCTATCGGGGAGGGAGTCGTACATATCCTTAGATGGACTTATCGCCTCATGTGTTCAAAATATTAGCACAACAAGCAGTCTAGGGTCGAAAAAAGCTCGGCATGCGCACAATGTTTGGCGCTCAGCCGCCGGCCGGCCCGCGTGGACAGGGGGACAGCGGGACAAGGCGCGCCCGTTGCTTCCGCCGCCGCGCTGTCCTAGCCTGAAGCCATGCGTTCCCCCGCTTCCCGCCGTGACCTGATGAAATGGTCCATAGGCGCCATGCTCATCCCGGAAGATTCTCCCGCAGCGGATCGCAAACCAGTCGCACTTCTGCTGGACCCCATTTACAAGCAGCACGACCCAGGCGCGGGGCATCCCGAGCAGCCCGCCCGTTACGACGCCGTTACGCGCGCGGTGGAGGAAAGCGGCTTGATGAAATCGCTTCTCCGCGTGGATGTTCGAGCGGCGACGGAAGACGAAATCGCACTGGTGCACGGGCGCAAGTACATTGAAACGGTCAAGCGCGACATCGCGGCGGGCGCGCATGAGCTGAGCACGGGGGACACCAACGTGGGTCCGCGCTCACTGGACGTCGCGCTGCGCTCCGTGGGCGGAGTGCTGAACACCGTGGACGCAGTAATGGCCGGCAAAGCAGTGAACGCGTTTTGCGCGGTGCGTCCTCCGGGCCATCATGCGCGTCCCGAGCAGGGCATGGGCTTCTGCATCTTCAATAACATCGCCATCGCCGCGCGCTACGCGCAGCGGAAGCACGGCATCGCGAAGGTCATGATCGCGGATTGGGACGTGCATCACGGCAACGGCACGCAGGATACGTTCTACAGCGACGGCTCGGTGTTTTTTTGCAGTACCCATCAATCGCCGTGGTATCCAGGCACGGGCGCGGCCGCGGAAACCGGCGAGGGCAAAGGCAAAGATTGCACCCTGAACTTCCCGTTCCCGGCGGGCGCGGGACGCCGCGAAATCGTGGGCGCGTTCCGGGAAAATCTACGGCGCGCGGCGGACAGCTTCAAACCGGACCTGGTGCTGATTTCCGCCGGCTTCGATTCACGCGCCGGCGACCCGCTGGGGCGCTTCACGCTTTCCGATGATGACTTCGCGGACCTGACCAAGATCATGCTGGAGATCGCCGCCACGCACGCTCAGGGGAGGCTGATCTCGATGCTTGAGGGTGGTTATAGCTTGACGGGACTGGCGTCGGGCGTGGCGGCGCATGTGAAGGCGCTGCTGTAGCAGGACCACCTATATGGGCAGCCACCGCCGCCGAATTCTGTCGCGTGTAAAATTGATCCCTTCGTCTCGCCCGCCGCGAGCAACTCTGCAGACGCGAGACAGGAAAGCGAATCCGCACTACCGCCGGAAGCTCACAATCTGGAACAGATTGGTGTAATCGTCGGTCCAGCCGCGGAAGTTTTTCTGGGCTCTGGGGGGGTACATATAAGCGTCCTTGAACGCCGGGTCCTTGAAGAATTCGAGGCTCGACGTGAGCAGCACCCACGTGGACGCTGAAAAATACGGCGCTTGATCGCCTTCGTCTTCCACCGCCATGGCCTGCTTGTTGACAGCGGCGGCGTTGCGCTCGCACACGGGCTGCAGATCCAGATAGCGATTGGAAATGTGCAGTGCGAGCACGCCGTCCGGCTTCAGGTGTTTGAAGTACAGCGCCACGGCTTCGCGCGTCAGCAGATGCACGGGGATGGCGTCGCTCGAAAACGCGTCCACGGCGAGCAGGTCGAAGTTCTCGGGGCCTTGCTTCAACTGCTGCTCCAGCACCAGGCGGGCGTCACCCATCAGGATGCGCTTGTCGGCCTGGGTGTGCGGGAAAAACGTGAACTGGCTCTGCGCCAGGCGCTCGACAATCGGGTTGATTTCGTAGACGCGTAGGTAATCGCCTTTGCGGCCGAAGTTCGTCAACACGCCCGTACCCAGGCCGATGACCCCGTAGCGAATGGGGCCCTTGGCTTGTAACGCGGTCATGGCGCGGCCCACGCCGGAGCGCTTTCCGTAGTACGACGTAGTCACGTATCGCGTTACGGGGTCCAGAAGCTGCGCGCCGTGATCAATGGTGCCGTGCAGCAGCGTTCGCTTGGCGTAGTCTTCCGTGGCAAGATCGTCGCGGACTTCCAGCATGCCGTAAAAATTGCGCGTTTGCACGCGTAGTCCCTTGGACAATGTGCGCTCATGCTGCATCAGATAACCTGCCATCGCCACGGTACCGGTGAACAAGATCAGCCGCACAAACCAGAGTCCCGGTCCAGGCCATCGGGCGGCTAACGCGGAAGCCAGGATCAGCCAGCCGCACGCCGCCACAATCGCCACGAATTCCTGCCGTCCGGTGAAGCCTCTGGCGAAGAGCAAGACGGCCAATGCCCCACCGATGGTCACCGATCCAAAGACTGAAACAACGCGTCCCGCCCAGACGCCAAGTTTGGGCGGCCGTGCGTTCCATGCGGCGATCAATGCCAGCGCGCCGCACGCCGCCAGACCGGCGGGAAGCTCCCACATTCCCGCGAACATGCGCGGGGCAAGCAGGGCCACGAACACGCCGCCCAGCGCCCCCCCCAACGAGACCATCAAATAGAATAACGTCAAGAAACGGGCCGCCGGCCGCCGCCGCGCCATCTCGCCGTGACACACCATGCAAGCCACGAACAACCCGGCGGAAAAACCGGGGATCGCCCACTTGATGGTGAAATTTCCCTCATCGGCGTAAATCATATACGCCATAGCGCCCAGTGACGCGATCAGGAGCGGGAGAAACACCCAGCGCTGGTAAATGCGGTCGCTCTCAAAGCACAAAATGAAGGTCAAGAGATAGATCGCCAGCGGAACCACCCACAGCAGGGGAATGGGCGCCACGTTCTGGCTCATGTGATTGGTGGTGGCTACCAAGAGCGTGGACGCGCACGCCGCTAGCAGTACCCATAGCGAGAGTTGCCCGAAGCCCGGGCGAGAGTGGTGCGCTGAAACCGGGGAGATCGCGGGAATGTCCGGCTGGACTTCCTCGACTTCAATGACAGGCGCGGCGGCGGCGTCTTCGACCATCGTGATCGCCTGCTCCACGTGCGGTTCTCCAGCGGGTTCCGGAAGGACTAGCTTGGCCTGCTTGCTGATCCACGCCGCGAACGCGCACAACAGCGCGAACGACACGTAGCCCGCGCTCCAGCCGTAGGCCTGTGCACGGGCCCCGAGCTGCGGCTCCACCAGGAAAGGAAAGCTCACCAGCGCCAGCATCGACCCGAAATTCGAAAGCGCGAACAGACGGTACGGCATGCCTGAGCCGGTGCGCCGCACGAACCACGCTTGCAGCAGAGGGCTGGTGGAGGAAAGCAGGAAGTACGGCAGCCCGATGGTAGCTGTCAACAGCATCAGAATCCGCGGCGTCGGATCGCCTACCTCCGTGGGACGCCAGGTGGGCGAGGGCAGAATCGGCAGCAGTACACAACTGATGGCGAGCAAACCCACGTGCACCAGCATTTGCGTGCGCGGCGAAAAGAAGCGAATCAGCACGTGCGCGTAGGCATATCCACACAGCAAGACCAGCTGGAAGAACAGCAGCGCCGCCGCCCACACCGCCGCCGAACCGCCGAACCACGGCAAAATGATTTTGGCGATCAGCGGCTGCACTTGAAACAGCAGGAAGGCGCTCAGGAATATGGTCACCGCATACATGGTCATCGCTTGTGATGTGTCTGCTATTTAAGAATTCGAATGATGTTGCTGAAATCGTCGGTCCACGCCTGGAACCCCGGCTGGGGGGCGAGGGGCGAAATTTCGGGGGCTCTGAAATTCCCGTGATTGAAAAAGCTCTCGTCGCGTGCCAGCACAGTCCACGTGGAGGCGCTGTAGTACTCCGCTCCGGTTGCCTCGTCCTCGATAATCCTGCCGTGGAAGCCGATACCCGCCATGGCTTGTGAGACGACGGGCGCCAGGTTCAGGTAACGGTTCGAAATATGCACGGCCAGCACGCCATCTGGCTTCAAGTGCTTCAGATATACGTCATACGCCTTGCTGGTCAGCAAATGGACGGGCACCGAATCGCTGGAGAACGCGTCCATGGCCAGGAAATCGAGCTGCTCGGAAGGCAAATCCTCCAGCACCAGCCGCGCATCGCCCATGAATACCCGCTTTTCGCAGGGGCAGGCGTTGTAGAAACCAAATTCATGGGTGGCGATATCGAGGATGAGCGGATTGATTTCGTAATAGTGCAAGGTATCGCCCTTGTTGGCGAGCGTCGCCGTAACGCCCGCGCCCAGGCCCAGGATGCCGATACGCAGCGGACCGCGCGCCTCGCGCAGTGTCCGGATCGCGCGATTGACGCCCGCGCCTTCGCCAAAATACGACGTCACCATGCGCTCGGAGCCGGGCCGCAGTAACTGTGTTCCGTGGTCGATGGTCCCGTTCACCAGCACGCGCTCGGCGGGGAATCCGTACTCCCCTTGCTTGTCGTCGCGCACGTGCAGGACGCCATAGAAGTTGCGCGCGGATCTCACGTAGACGCGCGCCTTCTTCACGTCGCTATAGCCCAGGTAGCCGGCGAACGCGACCGTCCCCAGCGCCATCGCGGTCCGTATCCCCAGTGGCCCCAGACGCATGGCGCCGGCCACCAAGGCCAGCGCGCCGGCCGCTGCCGCTGCCCACGGCAGATAAACGCGTGCGGCGACCAGCGCGGTTTCCGGAATCCAGTGGTACCGGTCCGCGGCGTACGCCAGCCCGGCCACGGCGAGAAGCGCGAAAGCCGAGAGCGTCAACCAACGCGCGGGCTTCGGCGTTCGGGCCGCCGGTCCCCACAATACACACGCGGTCAGCGCCGCGCACGCCACCAAGGCAGCGGGCAGCTCCGTGTAGTCGGTAAAGATGCGAGGTGAAACGAATGCCACGAATAGTCCGCCTAGCGCTCCGCCCACCGAAACCATTAAATAGAACTGCGTGAGATAGCGCGGGTGCGGGCGCTGGCGCGAAAGCTCGCCGTGGCACACCATGCAGCACACAAACATAGCGGCGCACAGGGCGGGAATCAGCTTCTTGATCTCCAGATTATTTTCGTACCAGGAGATGCCATACGTAAACGTTCCCAGCGCGGCCACCAGTAACGGCAGAAACAGCCAGCGCGGATACAGCCTGTCGCTTTCAAAGCACAAGATGAAGCTCAGCAGGTACAAGCTCAGTGGCGCGATCCACAGCAGCGGAATGGGGGCGACGTTTTGCGTCAAGTGGCTGGTGACGGCCAGCAATAGCACGGAGGCGCACGCCGAAAGTCCGATCCACAGCAGTCTGGATCCCAGGCCGGGCGGCGGCGGGTCTTCTTGCGGAGTGCGCGCGCGCGGCGCGGTTTCGCCCTCGCGGCTCTTCCAGGCCGCGAATACGCACACCGCCGTGAACAGCGCATAACCCGAGGACCAGATGACGGCCTGGTTGTGCAAGCTGAGCGACGGTTCCACCAGCGTGGGATAGCTCAGCAGCGCGAGCATTGAGCCGAAATTCGAAAGGGCGAACAGCCGGTAAGGGATGGCGCCTTGATGTGTACGCACGAACCACGCCTGTAACAGAGGGCTGGTGGCTGAAAGAAGCGTGTACGGCAGTCCGACTGTGGCGGCCAGCAATAGCAAAATACGCCCGGTGGGATCGGCCGCCCCGGTCGCTCTCCAGGTGGCCGATGGAATGATGGGAAGCGTGGCCAGACTGATGGCCAGCAGCGCGGCATGCGTGTAAAGCTGCTGTTTCGGTTTCAAATACCGATGCAACACGTGCGCGTAAAAATAGCCGGCCAGCAACAGGAGCTGGAAGAACAACAGCGTGGCGCTCCACACCGCGGCGGAACCTCCGAACCACGGAAGGATGAACTTGGCGATGAGCGGCTGAACCTGGAACAGAAGGAATGCGCTCAGCAGAATAGTCGCGGCATAAACGGGCATTCGACAGCTTAGGATAGCGTAAACCGGGGTGCAATCACGCCGAAATCACTTCCAGCGCGGCACGATGCGGCGAATTCGCCGGCAGCAGATGAGTCACTCGCTGGTCCAGCGTCACCAGCCGCCCCCCGTTACGAATGGCCAGGTCCAACAAGAGCGCATCGGTGAGTTGCTGATGACCGGCAATGCGCTCGCGAATTTCGGGAAGAATCTGGGTGATGGAAACGGTCATTGGCCAGAAGACGTGATCCGGCTGCGCGCAATTCTTCTCCAACATCAATAGCGCCTGTGCGAGACCTTGCGCCAGACCTGTCGACGGCTGGGAAGAAACACGGACGAATCCCGCTTCGGTGATCGTACACGTCGCCCACCCCCGGCCACGATGGGCCGTCACCCAATGACGAACCTGCGCGTGAAATTCATGCCGGGGCCAGCTCAGCGCCAACAATACGCTGACGTCGTAGAGCGCGGCCCCCGAAGTTGCAGCGCCGACGCTCATCGTTTGGGAAACGCTCTCTCGTACTCTTCCAAGTATTCCTGCTCGATGGCCCTCTGAACATCCTCGTTGGTGATTTTGCGGGCATCCTCCGGCACATCGAATACCCAGAAGCCGCTCACGGGATCCAAGCGCATTCCGACTTTTGCTTTCATACCCTTTCGGGCAAGTTCGGATACTGCTTGGCCGACGGAGATTTTCCGATACTCGGCGACGCTCTTGGCAAAATCGAGGACGTCGTCTTCGAGATTAAGCGTTGTCCGCATCGTGATGTTATGATGTCACAAATCATATTTGATGTCAAACATAGATCAAAGCATCACTTGCCGAGCGCGCCTTCGTCGCTGATGGCCTCCAGGCCTTCGCGTTTCATTACTGCTTCGGCGGTTTCGTTTGCCGCAACTATTTTCGGGAACATGTCCTTAGCCATTACCCCAGTTGCCGGCCACATTTTCGAAGTACTCGCGCTGGCCCACTCCATGGTTTGATTTCACCCCATCCATCAGTCACCCGGTTGCCTAAGGACCGTCGTCAGGCCTGAGATTCGGAAATCGTTCGTAAGTCTTTTCGACAATTTCTCGCGATCCGTAATTTGGCCCTGTTGACGGAGTGATTGGTCGGAAGATGCCCAACTCTGCTTTCGGGGTTACCCATTCTCGAATAGCAGATTCATCCAAACCCGTATTTTCGCTATAGATTAGCTCAGCGCCATGTTCCAACTCGTCATGTATGACGTTTAGGTCGTGTAGTCCTCTGAAGCGAAATACGACACGCTTCCCATCTGGATTTTCATAGGACTGCTCTCCTGCAGTACCCAACTCCATGGCTCTTTGGTAGGCGTCTTCCGGCGAGTCAGCGCGGACAAGAACGAGATTTGTATGAACGACGTTGACTGGATCACCTTCGATGCTTATCTGCTCAGCGATTTCTGCCAAGTACCATTTCGCGGATTTGGGAATATAGCCCATGGGCCCCTCGTAGTATCCCATGTCGCGATGCGTATCAGGGCGGGGCGAAATCAAGCGTCGGACCGGTTGAGAATATCGACACCACGGCTTCCCCAAAAACATCTTGAATCGGTCTTGTTGCGGCAGCATTCAACCCGAGCTTGATTCTTTGGATCGTGATGGGGTTCGTATCGCCCCGCAGGCCGAGGATCGGCGCGCTGTCTGTTTCTGGTTTCTATGGCTGGTTGAGACCGCGCGACGCGACCATTAGCATCCAACCTGCCTGATATGGTCGCCGCCAATCGCTTCCCAGACGACAGCGTGCTTACAGTTTTTCCTTCAACATACGGCTCACCGTCGCTGGGTCGGCCTGGCCGCGGCTGGCTTTCATCGCCTGGCCCACCAGGAATCCGATGACCTGCTGTTTGCCGCTCTTGTACTGCTCCACCTGTTTGGGATTCGCGGCGATCACTTCGTCGATGATCTTGCCGAGCGCGCCTTCGTCGCTGATGGCCTCCAGACCCTCGCGTTTCATAATGGTCTCCGGATCGTCGCCGGTTTCCGCCATTTTCGGAAAAATGTCCTTGGCGAGTTTTCCGTTGATCCTGCCTTCGTCCATCAGCTTTACAAGTTGCCCCAGGCGCTCGGCGGAAATGGGCGAGTCTTCAATCTCCTTACCCTCCTGCTTGAGCAGCGCCGCAAGATCGCCCATCACCCAGTTGGCGGCCGCGCGCGCATCGCCGCCGGCTGCGGCCACTTTTTCGAAATATTCGCTCATGGGGCGCGTGGCGGTAAGCACCTGCGCGTCGTACTCTCTGAGCCCATACGATTCGACGAAGCGCTTGCGGCGCGAGGCCGGCAACTCCGGCATCTTCTCGCGAACGCGCGCCATCCAGGCCTCGCTGATGCGCAGCGGCGCCAGGTCGGGCTCTGGAAAGTAGCGGTAGTCGTGCGCGCTTTCCTTGCTGCGCATGCTGACGGTTTCGTCCGCGTCGGGATCATACAGGCGGGTTTCCTGCACTACCCGCCCGCCGTTTTCAAGCACGGCGACCTGGCGGGCGATTTCGTGATCCAGCGCCATCTTCAAAAAGCGGAATGAGTTCAGGTTCTTGACCTCCGCCTTGGTCCCGAACTTCTCCGCGCCCTTCAGCCGAACGCTGACGTTGGCGTCGCATCGGAGGTGTCCTTTTTCCATGTCGCAGGTGGAAACGCCCAGGTATTGCATCACTTGCTTCATCTCCGTGAGATACGCGTGGGCTTCGTCGGAGGTGCGGATATCGGGCTCGCTGACAATTTCGATCAGCGGCGTTCCGCTGCGATTCAGATCCACGTACGTATAGCGGTCGGAATCCTTGAAGCCATCGTGAATGCTCTTGCCCGCGTCGTCCTCCATATGGACGCGCGTTACGCCGATGCGCCTGCTTTCGCCATTCACGTGAATTTCGACGAACCCGTGCTCGGCCAGCGGCTGGTCGTACTGCGAGATCTGGTAGCCCTTGGGCAGGTCCGGATAGAAGTAGTTCTTGCGCGCGAAGACAGACGTGGGGTTGACGGTGCAGTGGAGCGCGAGCGACGCTTCAATGGCCAGCTCCACGGCCTGCTTGTTGAGCACCGGCAACGCACCCGGCAGGCCCAGGCACACGGGACAGACGTTGCTGTTCGGGGCAGCGCCGAAACCCGTGGGACAGCCGCAGAATATCTTGGTGTTGGTGGCAAGCTGGACGTGCACTTCCAGCCCGATGACGGGCTCGTACTTGGCGATCACGTCGGGGGTCGCCAGCGTCTCCATACTCGAAGGCATGACCCAATTATAGCGGCGAGCTTAATGCGGGCGAGAATTCCGCGACGTTGCCAACCAAATCGGCCGCGCCGCGCTCACGCCCTCAATGCGTCATCGCATATTCGATGTAGTTGGCGACGATGCGGAATGACGTAGCGGCGAATTTCTCGTCATAGCGCGGCTCGTCCGCGTATTCCCACGCGTCGCCCAAATCCATGTTGTGGCAGATGGCCACCATCAGGCGGCCTTTGTCGTCATAGACGCCGCGCCAGGTTGCGTTGTAGCCGTCGCGTTCATAGGTGCGGCCGGTCCACAAATATTGGGCGCCGGGTACTTGAATGCGATGCTCCAAATCGTAGATCACATGGAAAATGGCGTCGCTGTCCGGGATATCCGCCACCGGGCGGTCGGGAAACACCTTTTGCATGCTCTCCATGAAGCTGGCCCATTCACGGCTCCCGTGAAAATCGTCCACCATAAAGAAGCCGCCGCGCAGCAGGTAGTCGCGCATCTGTTTCACCTGGGTATCGGTGAGCTGCCAGCGGCCGACCTCCACTGCGTAGAGCCACGGAAAGTTGAACACGTCGTCGGCGACGTCGAGATCCACGGCTTGTTCCACGGACCGCACGTGCATGCGCGTCAGCCGCCGCAGAGCCACGGCGACGTGGCGGTCGGCGGCCGAATAATCAGTGGTCCAACTGGACCGGCCGTGCTTCCAGTCACCCCCGTAGCGGCCGCGAAATCCGAATCCTCCCGTGTAAGGCGGATACATCAGGCGCGCAAAGACGAATTCGGCTGGGACATTGTAGTCGGCGGGGACAGGAGCGTTGTCCTGGCCGGGATACTCGCGCCACGGCACCTGCCAGGCGAGCGCGCCGCCCACGGCCAGAAACGTAGCGCCTGCGGCCGCTATGATTTTGCCGATTGCTGCCACTGGTTTATTATAGTGATCCGCGTCGTGGTCCGCGCGCGTACGGGATCGTGCCTATTTCGCTGCAAGCGCGCCGAAGGATGTTTCAAGAAATGCGAGTACGCCCGCGGGCGCCGCGGCAGCCGTTCCTAGAGGGAGCTTCAATACACCCGCAGGTGTGAACTGCGCGCCATCCACGGATGAAAGCAGAGCCATCAAACGCGCCGGATCGATCTTCGAACCTGGATGAAACTTGATCTGCACGGAGCTGCCGCGGCGGTCCACCGCTTCGATGCCAAGATGCTCGGCCCGCGTCTTCAAGCGCGCGAACTGCAGCAGCGTTTGCACGGCTTCCGGCAGAGGGCCGTAGCGGTCGGCCAGCTCCGCGCGCACTTTCTCCGCCTGTTCGGCGTCGTGCGCGTCGGCCACGCGCTTGTAGGCGCGCAGGCGCTGGTGCTCGTCGGAAATGTAGCCGGGTGGAATGCGGATATCCAAGCCCAGGTTGAGCGCGGAATGAATCTCGAGCGGAGTCTCTTCGCCCTTGAGCTCATGCACGGTCTCATCCAGCAGCCGGAGGTACATATCGAAGCCGACGGCGGCGATATGGCCGTGCTGCTCGCCGCCCAGCAGATTGCCGGCGCCGCGCAGTTCCAGGTCCAGCGCGGCGATCTTGAAGCCCGCGCCCAGATCGGAGAACTCGCGCAGCGCGGCCAGCCGTTTGCGCGCGACTTCACTCAGTTCGGTGTCTTGCGGAACCAGCAAGTAGGCGTAGGCGCGGCGATTGGAACGGCCCACGCGCCCGCGTAACTGGTACAGCTCAGACAAGCCGTAGCGCTCGGCGTTTTCAATGATGATAGTGTTGGCCAGCGGAATATCCAGGCCGTTTTCCACGATAGTGGTGGCGACGAACACGTCGAATTCGTGCCGCATGAAGCCGAGCAGCACTTTCTCCAGGTCATCCTCGCCCATCTGTCCGTGGCCCACGCCGATGCGCGCGTTCGGAACCAGCTCCCGGATCGCGGCTGCGCGCGAAAAAATGGAATCCACGCGGTTGTGTATGTAATAGACCTGCCCACCGCGCCCTAGCTCCTGTTCAATGGCCGCGCGCACCAGTTCGTTATCGAAATGCGCCACCACCGTATGGATTGCCAGGCGGTCTTTGGGCGCGGTTTCAATCACGCTCATGTCGCGGATGCCCAGCATGGACATATGCAGCGTCCGGGGAATGGGCGTGGCGCTCATGGCCAGCACGTCGACGTTCTGGCGAATCTGCTTCAGACGCTCCTTGTGGCGCACGCCGAAGCGCTGCTCTTCGTCGATCACCAGTAGCCCCAGATCGCGGAACTCGATGTCTTTCGAAAGCAGGCGGTGCGTTCCCACCGCGACATCGATCTTGCCGGCGGCCAGTTCCTCGATGGCGTGCGCCACCTCCTTCTTCGAGCGGAAACGCGAGAACATTTCGATGCGCGCGGGGAACGCCGCGAAGCGCCGCCGGAAGGTCTCATGATGCTGAAACGCGAGCACCGTGGTGGGTGCAAGCACGGCCACCTGCTTGCCGTCGCCCAGCGCCTTGAAAGCCGCGCGCATGGCCACTTCGGTTTTTCCGAACCCAACGTCGCCGCAGAGCAGGCGGTCCATGGGATGGGCGGATTCCATGTCGCGCTTGATGTCCTGGGCGGCGGAGAGTTGGTCCTTGGTCCCGGTGTATTCGAAGGAGTCTTCGAATTCGCGCTGCCAATTGGAGTCGCGCGAAAACGAAAAGCCTGGAGTAGTCCGGCGCTGCGCGTAGAGCTTCAAGAGCTCATCGGCCATATCGCGCATCTTGGCCTTGACCTTGGTCTTGCGCTGCGACCACGTCGCTCCGCCCAGCCGGTCGAGCGCCGGGCCGTGCTCTCCGCCACCCCGGTATTTCTCCACCAGATCCATGCGCGTCAGCGGGACGTACAACTTCGCGTCGCCCGCGTATTCCAGCAACATGAAATCGCCCTTCTGCTCACCTTGCGCGATCTCACGAACGCCCACGAATTTGCCGACGCCGTGCGTGGTGTGCACCACGAAATCGCCAGGCTTCAGATCGCCGATGTCGGCAGCAAACGCCGTTCGCTGTGTTTTGGCGATGCTGGGACGCGCGACCAGTTCGGAGGTGTCGAACAGGTCTTCCGAACCGATGAACGCAATGTGCACATCGACGAAAACCACGCCGCGCCGGACCAAGCCTTTGATCAGATACACGCTTGCCGTGGGTCCCGCCAGATACGCGCGCTCCGCCAAGTATGGCGATGCGGCTTCATTCGGCGCCAGACCCAGTTGAAACGGAATGGAGTATTCGCGAAGAATATCGGCTAGCCGCTCCAGTTCGCCATTGGACGGCGCGAAGAAGGCCACGCGGTACCCTTGCGCGACCATGTTCTTGGTCTCCGCGACAGCCACCTGCATGCTGCCGTGGAACGCCAGCGAAGGCCGCGTGGCGATGTGCGGCGCACCGGCGTTCAGATCCAGATCCCGCAGTAATAGTCGAGGGCGGCCGGCGAGCCGCGATTCCCATTCCTCCCACGAAAAGAAATTCGCGCGCGCCAGCTCCGCGGCATCCGGCTGCTGCTCCATTTGTTGATCCAGGCGCTTCCACAAGCGTTCCGCCGCGCCGCGAATTTGCTCCGGCTCATCCAACACCACCAAGCCGTCGCCCAGCAAATCGACGATGGAAAGCTCGCGTGGCTCAGCCAGCGCGGCGGCGAACTCCCAACCCGGGTAGGCCGCTTCCGCGCGCGGCTGCTCCGCCAGGGGGAGGATGGAAGCCTCGGTAAGCTTCATCACCGAACGCTGCGAATCCACATCAAAACGCCGGATGGACTCAATCTCATCGCCGAAGAATTCGATACGCAACGGGCGCGCGCTCTCAGCGGGATACACATCAAGGATGCCGCCGCGGATGGAATACTCCCCCGTCATCTCCACCGGCTCTCTTCTTTCGTAGCCGATCGAGCGCAGGTGTGCCTCAATGGTGTCCAGCGGTAGCTCTTCGCCCACGCGCAACTCCAGAGCGAGGCGCCGATATGACTCGCCGGCCTGGGTTCGCAACAGCGCCGCCCCCACCGGCGCGATGGTTAACGGCGCCTTGCGGGACACCATGCGCCATAGACCGATCGCGCGCTGCTCGGCGATCTCCGTGTGCGGCGAAAGTTTCTGGCCAGGCAATACGTCGAGCGCGGGGAGCAGTTGAGGCCGCCCCACTCCCGCTCTATCGATCAGAAGATCGAAAAACGTTTCGGCGAGTTCCGTCAGCGTTTCGGCGCTCTGATTGCCGTCCGTGAATACCAGTAATGGTTTTTCGGTGAGTTGCCACAGCAGCACCAGGTAGAGCGCCTTGGCGGTGGGCGTTAATCCGGAGAGTGACGGCGAGGACTCCTCACGCTGCGCAAGCTTATGGAGC
>CAMAUG010000007.1 GCA_945861255.1 Candidatus Sulfopaludibacter sp. SbA3 | reverse complement strand
ACGCGCTGACCGGAGTGATTGGAAGCCGCACGCGCGTATATGAAGTGCTGCGCGGAGACCGGCCGTTGACGTTGGCGATGATTCGGCGGCTCAATGAGAAGTTTGGCATTCCGGCTGAGGTGTTGATCCGGCCGGTGGCGAAGGGGCGGAGACGGGCGGCGTAGCCGCTCACCGGGCTTCGGTCACTTGGTGGCTACTCGAAAAGTTGCCGGATGTCCCGGGCGCCATGGAGCACCCTTAGAATGCGCACGGCTCCAGCCACGGTGCGGTAGTAGATCACGTAGTTGCCGACAGGAAGAATTGTGTGAAAGGCCGCTTGCAGGCGGGAGTGCACTCTCCGTGCCGCATCAATGTTGTATACAAGAACACTTCGACGAGGTCTTGCTTGGCGCCCGGCGAGACGCTCAGGCGTGGTATCTACCGTTGTCTTTGCATCTTCTCTCGAAGAATTCGCAGCGCCTCCGCTTCGGTTCTCCGGAACAGGTCCGCGAGCGAACCGGCATCGTATCGGGCGCCTTCGCCGCGCTCGATCTGGGCGTCGGCGGCGAGCAATTCCTCGCGTAAAACAGCAAGCTTGTTGGCGGCTTTTTCGCCGAACTCTTGTGTGGCCAGATACTGGCGGATGGCGACGTTCAGTAGCGCCTCAGGGGTGTCAAAGCGTCCACTTCGAACGGCTTCGGCGACGAGAGCTTCGAGTTCCTGATTGAGCGCCAACTCCATACGCCCACATTAACAGAAGCTTGGTTGAGACGCGCGGCCCTGGTCCGGCGCCTCAATGAGAAGTTTGGCATTCCGGCGGAGGTGCCGATCCGGCCTGTGGGGAAGGGGCGCAGGCGGGCGGCGTAGGCGCTCAACGGGCTTCGGTCAGTTTCTCCTTCGGAAGCACCTCGGGCGTTTCGCCAACTCTCAACCAGCCCCGCGATTTCGTGAGGAGTCGCACTACCTCGTCGGACGACAACTTCCCGCTCAGATGCAATGACGCAAGATTGAGCAAATCCAAGGTTCGTAGGATCAGGATATTGTTTCGCGCGGCATGTTCAATCTGATCGACTGCTACTGCTTGATCTTTGTCCGCGAGGGATGCCGAACGTTTCATGTTCGTGTTGATGATCAGCAACGACGGGAATTCAGGTGGCATCTTGTTTCGCTCGCGGTGGCTGTCGGCCTGATTCACATACTCCCGGGCGACGCCTCTGCTGACGCCTTTTACCTCGGCCATCGCAATAGTGGTTCCAGAAGCATCGAGAAGGAGAAAATCCTCTTTGAAGGCCTCTTCGCGCTTTGGCTTCAAGGGGAGTGCTTCAGCGAAGACCCCCATGACCGCCTCAACAAGGGTTTCGCCCTGAAGGACCAGAACACGCTTCAGCCGCTCCAAGTGTTTTAAGCGCGCGTCAATTTCGCAAACCTGGTTGGATAGTGCAAGCCTCCTTTCGACCAACTCGGGTTCATCCGGGAACTTGTATTCACCGGCCCAATCCGGCAACTCCACACGGATCTGCTCCCACAGTCGCACGACGCCATCGGCCAAGATGGAAAAATATTCCTGAACAGCTTCTGCTGTCGCCTTAGGAATTAACGTGGGAACAACAAGTACGTTATCTTCCAAGATGAGCGATACTGCTTGCGTCGCGCATGACGCCACGGTTCTGCTGGTTCGTGTGTCGGACGACCGTAGCGACATTGAAAACCAAGCTGCCCCGTAGATCTTAAAAAAATTTCCGAGTTCGTTAACGTTGCTCTCTAGGTCCGTTATGCGTCCGCCAAATTCATTTCGGAGGACTCCCGAAAGTAGGCGCTTCGAGATATCTGTACCAAGGAATTTTCTCTTCTCGTCAAATTCAATGAACGGGTCTGTAAGCAACAGACAAACGATTCCGCCATTCTCGCGGAGCGCTCGCACTTCCTTGATTCGTTTGTCCAGCTCATCTTGATCCCAAGTGTGTTTTAGAGAATTACCCCAGCTTTGACTGACGCGTTCGAATGATTCAAAAGCCCCTTGGAAGACAATGACCCCATCGAACTCCTGAAAGCGGGCGGCCTCCCTGTGCCGCTCAAACTGGAGCGTGTATTTGTCCGACTGGAGTTCGCTGTTCGGGGCGGGTAGCCCCTTCGTTTCAATTCCATAAGCGAGTAGGCGATACTTTCTTGCTCCCATCGATGCGTCCATTGTTGTAGTGTCTCAGAGTAGATCAACGACTTGCTGCCCGAGTCGTTGAATAACACCAAAAAAGGCCGCCCCTTTCGAGGCGGCCTTTGGTTTGCGAAAAACAGGGGACAGCGGTTGCCGTCCCGGATTTACATATCCATTCCGCCGCCGTGTTCGCCGCCGGGCATGGGGGCCGGGCGCTTTTCGGGGATCTCGCAGATCATCGCTTCGGTGGTCAGCATGAGGGCGCTGATCGACGCGGCGTTCTGGAGGGCGGAGCGGGTGACCTTGGCCGGATCGATGACGCCGGCTTTGACCAGGTCTTCGTAATCGCCGGTGGCGGCGTTGAAGCCGTAGTTGGTGTCCTTGTGCGTGCGGATCTTCTCGATGACGATCGCGCCTTCCCAGCCGCCGTTGCCGACGATCTGGCGCAGAGGCTCTTCACAAGCGCGCTTGACGATGTCGACGCCGATCTTCTCGTCGCCTTCGATCTTCAGCTTGTTGAGAACCGCGGCCGCGCGCAGCAGCGTGACGCCGCCGCCGGGAACGATGCCCTCTTCCACGGCCGCGCGCGTTGCGTGCAGCGCGTCTTCGACGCGAGCCTTCTTCTCTTTCATCTCGGTCTCGGTGGCCGCGCCCACCTTGATGATCGCGACACCGCCCGCCAACTTCGCCAGGCGTTCCTGGAGCTTCTCGCGGTCGTAATCCGACGTTGTCTCGTCGACCTGCGCGCGGAGCTGCTTGATGCGGCCTTCAATCTCCTTCTGCTTGCCGGCGCCGTCGATGATGGTGGTGTTGTCCTTGTCCACCGTGATGCGCTTGGCGCGCCCCAGATCCTCCAACTTTACGCCTTCCAGCTTGATGCCGGTCTCTTCCATCAGGGCCTTGCCGCCCGTCAGGATGCCGATATCTTCCAGCATGGCCTTGCGGCGGTCGCCGAAGCCCGGAGCCTTCACGGCGCAGGCGTTGAGGGTGCCGCGCAGCTTGTTGACCACCAGGGTGGCCAGCGCTTCGCCTTCCACTTCCTCGGCGATGACCAGCAGCGGTTTGCCGGAGCGCGCGATTTGTTCGAGCACCGGCAGCAGGTCCTTCATGTTTGAGATTTTCTTTTCGTGGATCAGGATGTAGGGATCTTCCAGGACGCACTCCATGCGCTCGGGATCGCTGACGAAGTAAGGCGAAAGATAGCCGCGGTCGAACTGCATGCCCTCGACGGTCGAGAGTTCGGTGATCATCGTCTTGGACTCTTCGACGGTGATGACGCCATCCTTGCCGACCTTCTTCATGGCTTCGGCGATGGTGCTGCCGATGGTCTGGTCGCCGTTGGCGGAAATGGCGCCGATCTGGGCGATCTTTTCGTCGTTGGCCACCTTGACGGAGAGGCGCTTCACTTCGTTCACGACGGCCTCGACGGCCTTCTCAATGCCGCGTTTCAGGGCCATCGGGTTCGCGCCCGCGGCCACGCTCTTCACGCCCTCGCGGAAGATGCACTGCGCCAGAACGGTGGCGGTGGTGGTGCCGTCGCCGGCCACGTCGGAGGTCTTCGAAGCAACCTCACGCACCATCTGCGCGCCCATGTTTTCAAGCGGGTCTTTGAGCTCCACTTCCTTGGCGACGGTGACGCCGTCCTTGGTGATGGTGGGTCCGCCGAATTTCTTCTCCAGGACCACGTTACGGCCCTTGGGGCCCAGGGTGACTTTCACCGCGTCGGCCAACTGGTTTACGCCGCGCAGGATCGCCTGGCGGGAATTCTCGCTATAGACAATTTGTTTTGCTGCCATGATTTAAATCTCCTTCTACTGAAACCTTTATGCCTTCGCCTTTTTGGTGACGCCTTCGAGAACGCCCAACACTTCGTCCTCGCGCATGATCATGTACTCGGCGTTGTCGATCTTGATGTCGGAGCCGGAGTACTTGCCGAACAGGATGCGGTCGCCCGCCTTCACGTCTAGCGGCATCAGCTTGCCGTCGTCTGAGCGCTTGCCCTGGCCGACGGCGATCACTTCGCCTTCCTGCGGCTTCTCTTTGGCCGAATCCGGGATAAACAACCCGCTGGCCGTCTTGTCTGCACTCTCCTCAATCCGTTTGACCACGATGCGGTCATAGAGCGGACGAATTTTCATAGTTCAACCTCCATTTGGAATCTTTGTGGCTTGCTTCACAGCCGGTAAGTTGGACCCTGCGGAACCGCTTTAGGTCCAAGTGTTATTATTAGCACACTCGGGGGGAGAGTGACAAGACTTAGCTCTAAACAATTGATAATAAGGTGTTTATTTTCTAGCCTTCGGGAGGCCAAATGTCCGCAACGGGGATGGTGACTTCCGGAAAACGGGTCGGACGCACCTCGCCACTGACTAGGATGGTGGTGGTTTCCAACTGCCCTTCGGTGAGCAAACGGACTTCGACGCTTTGGGCTTCCGGGGAAATCAGCCACGCTTCGGGGACGCCAATACCGGCGTAATCGGTGAGCTTTTCTTCCTTGCGGCGGCGCGTTTCCGAAGGCGAGATCACTTCGATGACGAGCTCCGGCGCGGACCAATAAAGGCCGTCCTGGATCACCATGGTTTCACGGTGGAACAGCGCGAGATCGGGGCTGCGGCACGTGAGAGGTTCGCGGCGGATCATCAGGCCGAAGTTGGAGCCGAGGATCGCGATTCGCTTCTGATCGATCTGAGACATCAAGAGGGTGAGCACTCGTTGAATGATCTCGGCATGCGGGTAGTGAGTGGGGGGCATGAAACGAAGTTCTCCATTGACAACTTCATCCGTGCCGTCCTCGACGGGGGGCATGCGGAGCCAATCCTCATAGGTGAGTAGGCGTGATACCGTGGCCATCGGCCGCTCCTTGGTCAATTTCAATTTAGCATGTGAAGTTTGCGGAGGGGGCTGGAGTGCAGCGCAAGCGCGGAGTGCGATGCCACGCCGGAGCCGCGCTGCTACTACCGGAACAGCAGCGGAACGGAGATCGCCGTGACCACCAGAATGACCAGGTCAAATACGCGCTGCGGCGTGCGGCGGACTACCCAAAAACCGGAAAACGCCCCGGCGACGACGGCGGGCGCTATCCAGGCATCGAAGAGCAGCGAATCGCGGCTGAACAAGTGGTAGCCCGTGTAGATGGGAACCTTCGTTAGGTTCACCACCAGGAAAAACCATGCGCCGGTGGCGACGTAGGTTTCCTTGGGCAGGCGCTTGGAAAGCAAGTAGAGGTTCATGACGGGTCCGGCGGCGTTGGCCACTGTGGTTGCGAAGCCGGCCGCGACGCCATACACGGGACCCGCGCTGCGTCCGCCGGCGGATTGCCGCCAGCGCTGCCACAGGTTCTGAAGCAGCATCCACAAGACCAAGGTTGCGACCATGCGCCGCAGTACCGGCTCGGAGAGACTCAGCGCGGCGGCACCCACGGCCATGCCGGCGAACACCCACGGAATCAGAACGAACAAAGTGCGCGCCTCGGCGTGGCGGCGCCAGTACGATATCGCGAAGAAATCGGCGGTGATAAGAATCGGCAGGGTCCAGGCGGCGGCCAGGCGGGCATCGCCCACCAGCAACACCATGAGAGGGACCACCAGCGATGCAAAGCCGGGCGCACCGGTTTTGCCGACGCCGACGATAAACCCGCAGAACAGGCCGAGCCCCCACTGCCAAGGGGCCAGATGGGGAATCATGCGGGGCGGACCTCAATGCGCCGTGTATCGGGGCCGGAGGCCGTCAGACGAATCTCCATCCGGTCGTCAGGAAGCGCGTGGGGGAAGCGGTCGCCCCACTCGATGAGCACGACCGCTTCGCGATCGAAGATCTCATCCAGGCCGAGCGCGGCGAGTTCTTCGGCGCGCTCCAAGCGGTACAGATCGATGTGATACACCAGGTTGCCGCTCGCCGCCGAGCCGTATTCGTGGATCAGCGTGAACGTCGGGCTGGACACTTCATCGGGTTCGGCCGCGCCCAGGCCGCTGATGATGCCCTTGGCGAGCGTGGTCTTTCCCGCGCCGAGATTTCCGGTCAGCAGCACGATGGCGCGCTGGGGGAGGGTCGCGGCAATGCGGCGGCCGGCTGCGACGGTCTCTTCGCCGGAGTGCGTTTCGAACACTGTCAACGTGTGGCCTCCGCGTCCCACTTCTCCCTCACGGTCGCGGCTCCGTGACTGGTGACGACGGTGAGCCGTTGCGGGGCCTCGACGGTAAGGGAGCGGTTTCTCGGATGGCTTGAGGCAGGTACGCCAACAGGTCAGTGGCGAGCACACAGAACTCGGTAAGCTCGGCCGCCGCGAGTTCGCCCGCGCGCCCGTGCAGCCAAACCGCGGCGCGCACCGCGAGATCGATGTACTGAGGATGCTGCGCGACCAAGCCGGCGATGAGGCCGGTGAGAATGTCGCCCGAGCCGCCTTTCGCCAGCGCCGGGGAGCCGGTGGGATTGATCCACGCGCGTCCGTCGGGCAGCGCGATCAAGGTGCGGTAGCCTTTGAGGACCAGACACACGTTGCGTTCTTGAGCGAAAGCGTGCGCGGCGGCCAGGCGGTCCGTGGCCTTAGTTCCGGTGAGCCGCGCCATTTCTCCGGGGTGAGGAGTGAGGATGGTGGCGACGCCGCGTCCCCTGAAATCGGCTCCCGCGATCGAATTTAGTCCGTCGGCATCAATGAGTGTGGGAACGGTGAGGTCCTTCAACAGGCGGGCCACCAGATCGTGCTGCAAACCCAGACCAGGGCCGATGGCCAGGACGGTCTTGCGTTCCAGTTCAATACTGTCCAGCGGATTCCACATCAGCTCCGGCGCAAGGCGGGACGCTTCTGCGCACGCCACCGTCACCAGGCCCGCGCCGATGCGTGCGGCGGCGAGGCCGGTCATGGCGGCGGCGCCGGTCTTCCCCGCCGCGCCGCCCACCACCAGTACGTGGCCGAAATCGCCTTTGTGGGTGTCGCGGCCGCGGGGTTGAAACAGAGCCGCGAAATCCTGGGCTTCGGAGAGAAACAAGTCCGCGGGCAGATGCTCATCGGGGATGCCGATATCGGCGACGATGATCCCACCGGCGTTGGCGGCGTGCGGACTTAGGAGCATTTCCGCTTTCAGGGCGGCGAAGGTCACGGTGTAATCGGCGCGGACCTGCATGGCGGAGGGGATATCGACGGCGACAATTTTCGCTTTGGGAAAATCCTGGTTCATCGCGCGGATGAGATCGGCGGCGCGGCCGTCAGTGGTCGATAGATCTCCGTGAAAACCGGTGCCGAACAGCGCATCGATGACCAGGGTGGCGTCGCGGTCGAGCGGCGCAGGGGCGTCTGTCACGCGCACCACTTGCAGCGCCGCCACGCGGCCTTCCAGAAGGCGTGCGACCACCAGGCCATCGCCTCCGTTGTTGCCTTTTCCGCAGACGATGACGGCGCGCTGCGCGTTGAGCGGCGCAAAGGTGCGTTCAATAAATTCGGCGACGCGCGCTCCGGCGCGTTCCATCAAAACCTCGCCCGGCGTGCCGGCGGCGATGGCGCGCCGGTCGGCCTCGCGCATCTGGGCGGAAGTGAGCGCTCTGATCATGCGGCACGCGCCCCCATGATGGCGCGGTGGCCGGGCTCATTGGCGGCGACTCTCATCACGCAGGAGTTCCGGCGAGCAGTTGCTCCAACTTTTGAAGGCGGTCGAGTTCGCCCATCACAATCAGATGATCGCCGGCGACGATTTTCGCATCCGGCGGCGGGTTAAACGCCATCTGGCCGGCGGCGTTACGGATGGCGAGCACGATGACGCCGTGATCGTGTTGCACGTTCATCTGTGCCAGCGTGCGATCCGCGAAAGAGCTCTTCGTGCTGACGCGCACCTGTTCAATGCCCACATCGGGACCCACGCCGCTCGTGGTGAAATCGATGAACTGGTGCACGTGCGGCTTCAGCAGAGCCTGCGCCATGCGGTGGCCGGTGCTGTTGTAGGGGGCGAAGACGAAGTCGGCGCCCGCGCGGCGCAGCTTTTCCTGCGATGTTTCTTCGTCGACGCGCGCGGAAAGATGCAGCTTCGAGTTCAGCGCTTTGGCGGAGAGGATGACGAACAGGTTATCGGCGTCGGAGGCGAGGGTGGCAACCAGGCCGCGCGCGCGATCGATCCCCACATCCTGGAGCGCCTGGTCTCGCGTGGCATCGGCCAGCACGGCCAGCATTCCGGCCCTGATGGCGCGCTCGACGCGCTCTTCGCTGTGGTCGATGACGACGAAGGGCACGCCGGCTTTGCGAAGCTCGTCGGCGGCGCCGCGGCCGACGCGGCCAAATCCACAGATGATGAAGTGGTCTTTCAATTTGTCGATCATGTTTCGAATTCGCCGCTTTCCGAAGAATTGATTGAGTTCAAGCTCGATGACGGTCTGCGTCATGGCTCCGACGGCCAACAGCATGACGGTGACGCCGAACAGGATGAGAAACGAGTTGAAGATCCGCCCCGCCCGGCTGAGCGTGCGGATCTCGCCATAGCCGACGGTGGCCACCGTGGTCAGCGTCATGTAGAACGCATCGAAGACCGGGTAGTCTTCGATCCACACGAAGCCGATGGTGCCGAAGGCCAGCGTCAGCGCGACCGCGATCGCGATCAGGGCCAGCCGCCGTGGGAGATGGTCCATTGGTTCTATGGTAAACGGGCGAGGGGAAGCGCGCGGCGCGGCGCAGATCCATCACATCCGCACGTGCTGCAATCCCTTCAGCAATGTGTCGACTGCAGCGTCCACCAGAAGCAGGAGTCTTTCTCGATCACCATCTTCCAAGCGCGCAGCAATGCCGAGTTCGGTGATCCCGTGAATGCTGGCCCACACAAGTTGGCCGGGGATCTCCGAAGGGAGCGCTCCGGGTGGGAGGCATTCGACGAGGAGGCCGTCCAGTAACGTGAGGGCTGCGGAATAGTTGGCGACGTAGTCGGCGTACTCCTGCCGGTCAAACGTCGAATGGAACATCGCTTGAAAGCGAGCCCTATTCGCCAGGCCGAAGTGGAGATAGGCTCGCGCGGCTGCCCTCAAGCGTTCGACGGGAGCCTCAACAGCGCCAGCGATCCCACGTATGACAGCCTCATTCAACTGCCGGAAAGAGTCAGTGGCGAGAGCCGCCAGCAGATCCTCCTTACCCTTGAAGTGCCGGTAAGGGGCGTTATGGGAGACCCCAGCCCGGCGGGCGACTTCGCGCAGCGTAAAGGCTTCCGGGCCAATCTTTCCAATCAGTTGGAAAGCGGCTTTGAGCAGCGCAGCCCTTAGATTTCCATGGTGGTAACTGTCCACGAGTTCAGGCTAACAGAAAATGTGGACATAAGCAACATTTAGATGTTGACATGGGCAACATTGCGATACACAATGTTGACATGAGCAACATAGGAGGCGACGGTGAGGAAATGCAACCAAGGAGTGGGTCATGACGCAATTTGCATTGGTGTTGGGCTTTGCACTTGTCTTTCTTGTACTGGAACGTGCGCGGCCAGGAAGGGAATTGCCGCAGTCGCCAGGATGGTACGCACGGACGCTCCTTCTGAACGGCTGCCAATTCGGGATCGTCTTACTCGCCGGCGTCGCCTGGAACCAGTGGCTTCGTGGATGGTCGCTCTTCGAAATCGGAGAATGGCCATCCGTGGTTCAAGGGCTGACGGGCTGGTTCATCGGCACGTTCGTCTTCTACTGGTGGCATCGTGGGCGGCATAAGGTCGACCTGTTCTGGCGTGTGTTCCACCAGGTTCATCACAGCGCCAGCCGTATCGAAGTATTGACGTCCTTTTACAAACATCCGCTGGAGATGGCCGCCAACTCCATCCTGTCCGGTGCGATCATGTTTCCCCTGTTGGGCGCATCCACGGAAGGAGCGGCCTGGTTCAATGTCTTCGCCGCCGTCGGAGAATACTTCTACCATGCCAACCTGCGCACACCGCACTGGTTCGGCTACCTGATTCAACGGCCGGAGCATCATTCGATCCATCATCAGGACGGCGTACATGATTTCAATTACGGCGACATTACTTGGTGGGACCGTCTCTTCGGCACGTTCAAAGATACCAGCGAGTTCGCGCCGCGCTGTGGATTTTCCGCGGCCTGGAGAAGAACCTGGGCCGCATGCTCGCGTTTCGCATTAACGATGAGCGAGCCTAATACTGGACGGAAGGAGAAATCGCCATGCTGTTGTTTCTTGCGTTTGTCTTGATTGTGATCGTTTGGACCCGGCTGGAGTCCACGCGCTCGAAATTGGCCGAGACGCGGGAGTCCGTTCGGCGACAGTGGCGGGGTCACGATAAGGTGGCCGAGCTTGCCGTTGAGGTGGGATTGCTGAAACGGCGGCTGGGAGAATTGGAGAAAATTGGCGTGGCCGCTCCCGCCGTGGAGCCGATCGTGGTGAAAGCGACGGTCGTTGAAGTTCCCCCGTCCGTCTACCAGGCGCCCCCCGCCGCGGAGGAGACGGACGCGCGGCGCGCACCACCGCCGCTGCCTGAGGTCGCCGAAGCTGCTGCAGCCTCGCTGCCGTCACCCTTGCCGCCGCCTCTGCCGCCACCCGCGCCACCCCGCGCGCATGACGACGTGGCGCCCGCACAGAAGGATTGGGAGGCGCTGATCGGCGGCAACCTTCTGAACAAGCTGGGCGCACTGGTGTTAGTAATCGGCATCGCGTTGTTCCTCAGCTACTCGTTCACGCAGATGGGAGCGGCGGGACGTGCGTTGACGGGCATGAGTGTGAGCGCCGCGATGCTTGCGGGCGGCCTCTGGAGAGAGCGCAAAGCCGAATATCGAGTATTCGCGCGAGGAGTGATCGCGGCGGGCTGGGCGTCCTTGTATTTCACCAGCTACGCGATGCACGCGGTGGAAGCCACGCGCGTCATCGAAAATCCCGTGGCAGGCTTGGTGGCTATGTTCGCCGTGGCCGCCGCCATGATATGGCACTCGCTCCGTTACAAGGTACAAGCGCTGACGGCGCTGGCCTATGGGTGCGCGTTCGCTTCGCTGGCGCTGACCGGCTTGACGTTTTACGCCGCAGCGGCATTGGTCCCACTGGCTGCTTCCCTGCTCTATCTGGCGTGGCGTTACGACTGGCATGAAATGGCTCTGTTCGGGGCGGCTGCCGCGTATGCCACGTTTCTTACGCGTCCCGATCAAGGCGCAACGCTAATGGCCGTGCAAGGAATGCTACTGATTTTCTGGATGATGTTTGAAACGTTCGACCTGTGGAGGATCTCTCTTTGCCGGCCTGCAGCGGCGGTGCATCATGCGTTCTTCGCGGTGAACGCCGCCGCTGGCCTAGGAGCATCGGCGGCCATCTGGTTCCGCAAAGCGCCCGATTCCATGTGGCAGTTCTGCTTGGCAGCGGCGGCCTTGTACCTGGCCTCGGCGACGATTCGTATCCTGCTCGACGAAAAATCGCGTTACGAAGCATCACTGGCGTTATCGGCCGCGTTGACCGGACTTGCGATCTTCGCCGAGGTGCCCGGCATTTGGACCAGCCTCGCGCTGATGTTGGAGGCGGAAATTCTGTTCCTTGCGGGGTTCTATCTTCGCTTGCGTTTGGCGCGTGCCTGTTCGCTGTTCGCGTTCGCTTGGTCCGTGTTTCTGCTGACACTTCGCACCGGGTCCACCGCCGCACTGGGCGTGCAGGTGGATGTGTGGGCTGTGCCGCTGGCGCTGCATGCGCTCGTGTTCTACGTCAACCGTTATCTGGACAAGGGCGCTACATATTTTGGCTACTTCGGGTCCGCATTTGCAGCGGTTGTCGTGGGCTGCGAGCTGCCGTGGCGTTATGCCGGCGGCGCGTGGCTGATATTCGGCGCGGGCTTGTTCGAATTGGGCTGCCGAAGGCGGCTCACGGAATTCCGCGATCAAGCCTACGCGCTGGGTTTGCTGGGAGTGGTGGGGATAGCGCTGAGTTTCCTCGATCCATTGTATGTTTGGCGCGCGTGGATCCACGGCATGGCCGCCGTGGGTGCGCTTCTGTGTTCCATTCGCGCGCAGCGCGGGTTGAAAGAACTCCCAGAGACGGAACGGCTGGGGATGCGCGTAGCGGGATCGGCGGGCGCGGCGTTGTTGGCTTGGATGTTCCTCCTGCGTGCTGTTCCGGATGGGTATGAAGCGGTAGCGATTCTGGCGACCTCAGCGTTTTTCTTTGAACTGGCGCTGCGGCGGATGCCCGGTGAAATGCGGATTCCCGCGCCGGCGTTGAACGTCCTCGGTCTCATACAACTCTTGCTGGGACAGGTGCTGAGCAATCAAAAAACCCATGCGCCGGAAGTTTGGATCAGCTTGGCGGGAAGCGCGGCCGCTTACTACTGGCTGGCTGGTCGCACGCTGCGGAGCACCGATCCGGCCGGCATGGCGTTGCGCGCGTTTTCGCTGATTTGCGGTTCTGTTCTTGCGGCGCGCACGCTGTGGGTCGTCCTACCGGACGCGTATGTGCCGTTGGCGATGGGCGCCCTGGCGATGCTGTCGCTCGAAATCGGCAGGCTGCTTCAGGCCGCTGATGTTGTCACGCAGGGGCACGTGCTTTCGGTGGTATCGGTCGCCGTGTTGGGTTGGATGTCCGTCCACGGCAACACGGCGGGCCGCTTGGTGAATGGCGCCATCCTCGCCGCGCTGCACTGGTACCTGTGGTGGCGGGAGCGCGAAAAGGAAGAAGCGCCCTTGCATGGATGGTTGGCGGGCGTGCTTGCCGCCGGAGTCATATGGCTGGAATACCCGGACCAGACTCTGGCGGCGTGGAGTGCTCTGGGATTGGTGTTGGCTGGAACCGGGAAATGGTTCCGCGTCCAGGAACTCCGTTGGCATGGGGCGGCGCTCGCGATTGTGGCATTTGGATTCGCGCTCTTCTCCGATGCCGCCATCTGGCAACGCTCCGTGGTGGCGGCGTGGTTCCTGATATCGATGGCGCTCGAATCTCCGGAAAACGAAGGCCAGCAGTTACGCCAAGGCTACAGCCTGTTGGCTGCTCTGCTCATCGCGGTTACTCTGTTCCGCGACGTGTCCGGAAGTATGCTGACACTGAGTTGGGGGGTGGAGGGAATTGGGTTGCTGGCCCTGGGTTTCATTGTCCGCGAACGAACGCTGCGGCTTTCAGGCCTGGCGCTGCTGCTGGCGTGCATCTTGAAACTCTTCGTGTACGACCTGAGAACGCTGGAAACGATGTTCCGCATTCTGTCCTTCATTGGACTGGGCGTAATTCTGCTGGCCGTGTCGTGGATCTATACGCGCTTCAAGGATCAGATCCAGAAGTATTTTTGAGCGGCGGTGCGTACCGTCAGCGGACAAAGAACGCCGAACAGGATGAGAAACGAGTTGAAGATCCGCCCCGCCCGGCTGAGCGTGCGGATCCCGCCGCCGCGGGACATGCTCCATTGGTTCTATGGCAATCCGCAGGCGGAAGTAATCGGGGAAGTATTCGTCTTCTCATCAAAGCACTCCACAAGGCGCAGCCTCGGTTCGCTGTGAAGGCGTGCGCGTCCCCGGTCCCCCGCCACCCGTCCGTTCCCTCATAATAGAGCCAGAGGTGCGGTATGAAGACCTGTCTGGCGGCGGTTCTCGCGGTATTCGGCTTGGTGGGCGGAGTTCTGTCGGCGGCGGAACTGACGCCACCCAAGGCGGGCAAGCCTGACATCCTCCCGCTCGATCAGGTCAAGCCGGGCGCCCAGGCCACGGCATGGACGGTCTTCCAGGGCGCCACGCCTGAACCCGTGCCGGTCGAGATCATCGGCGTTTGGAAGAACGCGATGGGGCCGCGCCAACACGTCATCGTCGCCAAGATGGGCGGTAAGGCGATCCGCACCGGCGTCGCGGGCGGCATGAGCGGAAGTCCGGTCTACATCGACGGCAAACTGATCGGCGCGATCGCATTGCGCCTCAGCCAGTTTTCGCCGGACGCAATCTGCGGCATCACGCCCATCGAATCGATGCTTGAAATCCAGGATCTCGATAAATCCATTCCCACCGCCGCCCGCACTCCCGATAAGGTCATGCGGCAACAAGCCGTGGCGGCCGAAGTCCCCGGCGATCTCTTGAAAGCTTTGGTCGCCGCCGGCATTTCGCAAAGCTCGCTCCCCTCCAACATGCCTCTGCTGACGCCTATTGAGACGCCGCTGGTCTTCTCTGGATTCACGCAGGAAACGCTGTCCACCTATGAACCGCTGTTGCGCCAGATGGGCATCACCGCCGTGCAGGGCGGCGCGAATTCCACCGCCTTAAGCGCCAAGCCGGCTGTGGGTTGGGAGCGCTCGCTCAACCCCGGGGAATCGGTCGCGGGCATCCTGGTCTCCGGCGATATGTCTACCACCGGCATGGGCACCGTCACTTATAACGATGGCAAACGGGTGCTCGCGTTTGGCCACCAGTTCTTCGACCTGGGCCCCATCGACATGCCGATGGCCAAGAGCGAAATCCTCACCGTGCTCAGCTCCGCTTATCAACCGAATAAAATGGGCAATGCCGGCGACGTGGTAGGCGCGCTGCACCAGGACCGCCACACCGGCATTATGGGCGAACTGGGCGCGGAAGCCCCCGTCATTCCCGTGCACGTCAAAGTGCGCGCGCGCGACGACAAGGACGCCATCGTCCAGGAGCGCGATCTGCATTTCAACGTCTTTGTTCACCAGAAATGGACGCCCTTCCTGATGTCCGCCACGCTCAGCAATTCGCTCCAGCAAATGAATCTGTATGCCGATGAAATGACGTACCGCATGACCGGCGAAGTGGTGGTGGATGGAGCCCAGAAGATTCATGTTTCCACTATGGTGGCTCCCGGCGAGATTCCCGTGCCCATGCCCAACGTGCTGGCGGGCTGGTGGGGCGATAAATTCAACAAACTTTTCCTGAATCCCATCGCGTTGCCCAGGTTGAAGAGCGCCGACGTTACAGTGGACCTGTTGCCGTCGCGCCGGTCGGCGGCCGTGGAAACCGCGTGGACGCCGTCCACTGAAGTAACGGCCGGTTCGGAGATTCCCGTGAAGGTTTTCCTGCGGCCCTACCGGGGCGACCGCATGGAGCGCTCCCTCACCGTAAAAATCCCGGCGGGCCTTCCCAAAGGCGACCACCGCATCCTTTTCAGTGACGCCGCCACGCTCGACCGCGCCCAGGAAAGCGCCGCGCAAGGCAACCGCACCATGGATATTCCGGAAACGGTTTCTTTCCTGAATCAGCAACGCGACAGCAACCGTCTCTATGTCGCGCTGGTGCAAAGCCGGCCCACGTATTATGCCGACGACAAGACGCTGCCCAACTTGCCATCGTCCATCGTCAACGTTCTATCCACCGAACGCACGTCGGCGCGCTCGCTGGTGGGAACCTTCGATAGCACGAAGGTGCAGCAATCCATCCCCTTCGATACCGTGATCAGCGGCAACTATTCGCTACGCATCACGGTGAAGTAATAAGGCCTTCTTCATGAAATTTTCCCGCTCCCTGGCGCTGCTGTTGGGCGCGTTGCTGCCGCTGGCCGCCGTCGAAACCCGCCTGTGGGAGCAATCCGACCAATCCGATTTCGAGAAAGGCGTGTTGACCAAACTCTCGCTGTCAAGCGACGGCCGTTTGTCTCCCGCACCCGTGCTGCGCGAAATCCATGACGCTTCGATGACTTTTTTGTGGGCTGTTGCACGCGATTCCAAAGGCAATGTTTACGCGGGCGGCGGCAGCGTCGGCGGTTCCAAGAGCAAGCTTCTTCAAGTGGACCCGAACGGCCAGGTGAAAACACTGGCCGAAGTCGACGGCATGGCCATCCAGGCCATCGCGCTGGACCGCCAGGATCGCGTGTATGCCGCCACCTCACCCGATGGCAAGGTTTATCGCATTGATCCCACTGCTGCTGCCGCCGCCGGCGCCGTGCAAACGTTTTACGATCCTAAGACCAAGTACATCTGGTCGCTCGCGTTTGCCAACAACGGCGACCTCTTCGTCGGCACCGGAGAAGAAGGCGAGATCCATCGCGTCACCGCGAGCGGCGCGGGCTCGGTATTTTATCGCACTGAGGAAGCCCATGTGCGCTCCCTGGCGATGGACCCGGGCGGCAACTTGATCGCCGGTACGGAGCCCAGCGGCCTGATCTTGCGGGTCTCACCGGCGGGCCAGGGCTTCGTGCTGTACGAAGCGCCCAAGCGCGAAGTGACGGCGCTGACCGTTGGGCGCGACGGTAATATTTATGCCTCCGCCGCAGGAAACAAAGCGCCCGCAACGGCCCCTGCGGCTCCTGCCGCGCCGGCCGCTGGACGAGGTGGGGCTCTGCAATTGCAACCAGCCGCGGCGGCGGGGCGGGGTGGTCTGGCACTCCCGGCGGCCTTACCCGCGGGCGGCATTCCCGGCGGCTCGGAAATCTATCGCATCCAGCCCGATGGCTACGCGCGCCGCGTGTGGAATCACGCACAGGACGTGGTCTATGCACTGGCCATCGATGCCGGCGGCAAAGTGATCTTCGCCACGGGTAATCAAGGCGGCATTTATCGCCTGGATGACGACCGCGTCTCCACGCGCCTGCTCCGCGTCGCGCCTGCTCAAGTCA
The DNA here is from genome assembly GCA_945861255.1 of Candidatus Sulfopaludibacter sp. SbA3. Classification (GTDB taxonomy): domain Bacteria; phylum Acidobacteriota; class Terriglobia; order Bryobacterales; family Bryobacteraceae; genus Palsa-187. The sequence goes on along the minus strand of CAMAUG010000007.1, from coordinate 9,978 downwards.
CCGGGCTTACCATCGCGCCCAACGGCCGCATTTACGCCGTGACCGGTAACATCGGCGAGATTTTCTCTCTAGGCCCCGAGCGCGAGCCTTCCGGCGCCATCGAGAGCGACGTACTCGATGCGGGCGCGTTCACCTATTGGGGCCGCATGACCACGCTCCAGAAGGGTGCGGGCGGGGTGGCGCTCGAAACGCGCAGCGGCAACATCTCACGCCCCCAAAAAGACTGGAGCCCGTGGGCCCCGGTGAATGCCGCGGGCCGCATTACCTCTCCGGCAGCGCGCTTTCTGCAATACCGTGCGACGGTCACCGGTACGGCCGAGTTGTACGACGTCGCCGCCGCGTATGAAATGAAGAACGTCGCGCCGGTGGTGGAGGCCATTGAAGTCACTCCCGCCAACTACCGCTTCCCCAGTCCAGCGGGTGCGCCTCCGGCGAATCCGCTCACGCTCAGTCTTCCGGCTTTGGGCAATCGCCCGGCGGGCGGCCGAAATTCATCGGATTCCAGCAGCACTCCGCAGCTCACCTGGTCCAAAGGCATGATCGGCGCGCGCTGGTCCGCCGGCGATGAAAACGGTGACGCGCTGCTCTACAAACTCGAAGTCCGCGGCGACGGCGAGACCACCTGGAAACTGCTGCGCGAAAACATTCGGGAGCGCTACTACAGTTGGGACTCCACGTCCTTCGCCGACGGCAAGTACTACCTGCGCATCACCGCCTCCGACGCGCCGTCGAACCCGCCCGATCAGGCGCTCACAGGCGCGCGCGAAGGCGACCGCTTCCTCATCGACAACTCCGCGCCCGAAATCACCGGCCTGGCAGGCACACCCGTGGGCGCGAAAATCGAAGTTCGCTTTCATGCAAGGGACGCGCGGACCGTGCTCGATAAAGCCGAATATTCGGTCAACGGCGGCGAATGGAAGGTGGTGGAACCCACCACGCGCCTCACCGACTCCGAAGAGCACGACTACCGCTTTCAGGTGGACCGCGGCCCGCAAGCCGGGGAAACCACCATCGCCGTCCGCGTCACCGACGGAAACGCGAATGAGGCCGTGGCAAAGGCTGTCGTTAAATAAACGGACAGGCTACTCAATGGCCGAGTTCCTTCCGCGGCCTGAATCACGCTACAACGGGAGACGCTGAAATTGGCGCGTATGGGGCTGAGCCCCGCCCGTGCGGCTTGGATGAGACAATATCGTGCTGGAGGCAACCCATGACCTATTTTCTAGCCAAGACCGAACCCGCCACGTATTCGATTGAAGACTTGCGGCGGGATCGGAGGACCATATGGGATGGCGTCACGAATCCTCAGGCCGTGAAGACGATTCGAAGCATGCAGTCCGGCGACCGTGTGTTCGTTTACCATAGCGGCGGCGCGTCGGCGGTGGTGGGGCTGGCGGCCGTGGTTGCCCCGGGGCGGCCCGACCCGCGGAATCCGAAATCCGCAGTGGTCGATCTGGAATTCGCGGCGCTGCTGGATCCCCCCACCCCGCTCTCCGAAATCAAGCAGTCGAAACAGTTCGACGACTGGGCCCTGGTCCGCCAAGGCCGCCTCTCCACGATGGAGGCGCCGAAGAAGTTCGTGGATTGGATGCGCAAGCGGTATCCAAAGAGCGGGATCTGAGGCCGCGTGGGGCGACACCGCGCGGCGAACGCGAGACGACGCGACGACGCGCAGTATTGGCGCGAAGCGCGGCCCGGAGTATACTCAATCCGAGGTCCCTATGCGAATTTTGTTTTCTCTCATTATTCTGGCGAACGTATGCGCCGCGCAGAAAGTATCCACCGCCGATTTGTTGCAAATGGCTCGGATGCGAGCTCCCGGTTTGGAGCAGGCTCTGCGCGACACGCTGGGCGAGGAAAATATTCAGAAAGGCACCGCCGTGGCGGGCGAGACGAGCGATTTCGTGTGGGCAGTGGCTGCGGAGAAGGGGCCCTCGCTGCAGATCAATCGCGAGGCGCCGATGGCCGCCTTCAAGGCCGGTTCGCTGTGGGTGGTACAGGCCCGGCTGAATGCCGGCACTTCCTACAAATACACGTGGATGGTCGACGGGAAGCCCATCGGCGGCGCAAACAACCTGGCTTCATTCGGACCCGACAGCTATGCAAGGCCCGGGGTTCCGGAGGGTAAACTCACCGGACCCATCGAAGTGCCCGGCAAGATTTATCCCGATGTGAAGGCCAACCTGTGGTTCTACGTTCCAGCGCAGTGGGATGGCTCGACGCCGCTTCCGGTGCAGGTGTGGGGCGACGGGCAGATGTACACGGGACCGCGCCCCAGCCAATACCGGATTCTGGAGACGCTGGATAACCTGACCGCGCAGAAGAGGATTCCGCCGATGGTGAACGTGTTCATCCAGCCAGGAATCGGGCCGCTGCGTAATCAGAGGTCGATCGAGTACGACACGGTGAGTGAGACATACTTGCGGCGCGTGCTCGATGAGGTTCTGCCGGTGGTGGCCAGAACCGTGAAGCTGCGCGGCGACGGGTATAGCCGCGCCATGGTGGGCGAGAGCTCGGGCGCGATCGCGGCTTTCAATGCGGCCTTTCACAAGCCCGAGGAGTTTTCGCGAGTCCTGAGCTGGATCGGCAGCTACGCGGCGTTGCAAACATCCGATCTACACCCGGCGGGTGGCGGCGAATATCCGTTCATGGTGCGCAAGCAGCCCAAGCGCAACATCAGGGTTTGGTTGCAGGATGGCGCCGAGGATTTGGAGAACGCCAATGCGGGAAGCTGGCCCATGGCCAATCTTCACATGGCGAATTCACTCAAGTTGAAGGGGTACGATTATCACTTCTCCTTCGGCGTGGGAACGCATAGCCAGGCGCAGGGAGCGGCGGAACTACCGGAAGCGCTGACCTGGTTGTGGCGCGATTACGATCCGGCCAAGACGTCCCAGGAGTTTGTGCAGGACCCCGCGGAGAAGGACCAGCCGCTGTGGCAGGTGGTGCAGTTGAACCGCAAGTAGTTTGGCGCATTGGTCCGTGGCGCGAGCGAGCCCGGGCAGGGAACGTGCAACGCCGCCGGCGCCCCTCTGCTGTTCGCGAAGCGCTGAAGCGGCAGGAGCGATTGCGGGAGATCGAAAATCCACTAAGATAGTGGGTGATGTTGCCTCGCAGAACTCTGTTCATTTCGACGTTCGCCTTCGGATGGTCGCTTGCGTTGCAAGCGGCGCTTCCACCCGGTCGGCCTTTGGCTGATATCCCGATGGAGGGTCCCGGAAACAAGACGGTTAGTGCGCGGGAGTATCTTGGAAAATCCGTCGTCTTTGCCATTATTTCAACTAGTTGCAAGCACTGTATTGCAGCGGCGGAAATTCTGACACGATTACAGAAAGAGTTTGGCCCACGAGGAGTGCAGGTGATTGGTGCGATCGCGGACGACCATCCCAACGTCACGGTGCCTTCGTTCGTCGCCCGCTACCAGATCAATTTCCCCGTGGGATTCGTGAATCCAGACAGCATCCGAAGACTGGCCGCCCTTCCGGAGGGAATGCGGCCTTACGTGCCGCTGATCATGTTCGTGGATGCCAAAGGGATGGTGCGCCAGCAATATTACGGGAACGATCTGGTGATGGTGAACGGCAAGATGGAAGGAACCATCCGGGATACCCTGGGGCAATTGCTGAATGACCGTCTGGCGCCCGCGAAAAAAAAGAAATAGCGCTACAGCTCAAACCGGATCCCTTGCGCCAGCGGCAACTCGCCCGACCAGTTCACCGTCACCGTCTGCCGCCGCATGTACGTCTTCCATGCGTCGCTGCCGGATTCGCGGCCGCCTCCGGTTTCTTTTTCGCCTCCAAACGCCCCGCCGATCTCCGCTCCGCTGGTGCCGATGTTCACGTTGGCGATTCCGCAATCGCTGCCGCGCGCGCTTAAGAAGGTTTCCGCCGCCGCGAGGCTATCGGTGAAAATCGCCGACGACAAGCCCTGCGGAACGTCGTTGTGCAAGGCGATGGCCTCGTCCAGAGTATCGTATTCAATCAAGTAAAGAATCGGCGCGAAGATCTCTTCCTTGAGAATCGCCATGCCGCGATGCGCGCGGACGATCGCTGGTTCGACGAAACAGCCGTGCAGAGGTTTGCCGCCGTACAGGATCTCGCCGCCTTGTTCGCGAATCCGGCGCAGGCCGTCCATCATGCGCTCCACGGCCTCGCCGTCGATCAGAGGGCCCATCAGCGTCGCCGCATCGGAAGGATCGCCAATGCGGACTTGCCGGTAGGCCGCGGTCAGCCGCTCTGTTATCGCCGGCGCGACGCTCTTGTGCAGAAACAGCCTCCGTAGTGACGTGCAGCGCTGCCCGGCGGTGCCGATTGCTCCGAACAGCGCCGCCCGCGCCACCAGATCCGGATCGGCATCGGCGGTCACGATGACGCCGTTGTTGCCGCCGAGCTCGAGCAACGTGCGCCCCAGCCGTTCCGCCACAGCCCGCGCGACGGCGTAACCCATGCGCGTCGATCCAGTGGCGCTGATCAACGGTACGCGCCGGTCGCCAAGCAGTTGCGCTCCCACCACGTCGTGGTCCCCGGCCACGAGATTCAGCACGCCCTTCCATCCGTGCCGCTCCAGCACGCGGTTGCAGATGTGCTGCACGGCAATCGCGCACAGCGGCGTCTTGAGCGACGGCTTCCACACCACCACGTCGCCGCACACCATCGCGATGAGCGCGTTCCAGCTCCACACGGCGACGGGAAAGTTGAAAGCGCTGATTACGCCCACCACTCCCAGCGGATGCCACTGCTCATACATGCGATGACCGGGCCGCTCGCTATGCATCGAGAGACCGTAAAGCTGGCGCGAAAGCCCCGTGGCGAAATCGGCGATGTCGATCATCTCCTGCACTTCGCCTTTCCCCTCCGCCAGAATCTTGCCCATTTCGAGCGTGACCAGCGCTCCGAGCTCGTCCTTGTTACGCCGCAGTTCCTCTCCGATCTCGCGCACGATTTCGCCGCGCTTGGGTGCGGGGAACACGCGCCAGCGGTCGAACACGGCCGCCGCGCCGCGCAGAATATCCTCGTAGTCCTGGGCGGAGGCCAAGCGCACGCGTCCCAGTTCCTTGCCGGTGGCGGGATTGAACGACGCCACCTCCGCGCCGCCCTGGCAAGGGAGCCAATCCTCGCCGCAGGCGCCGGCGTGGGTCTTGTACAGAATCTCGTCGAGTAAGCTCATGCTACCCATGGGGGCGGGCTCTTTTAGCAGGTTATCCTGGGCGCTTTCCTCCAGCGGCGGAACGCCATCAGCCGCGCGCCATCATCAACGCCGAGGTCGCTTTGGGATCACTCCGCCACTGCCTTCGTCCGCACCAATCCACGCACTTCCTCAATAAACTGATCCAGCGGCTTCGCCCCCAGATCCGCGCGCTTACGATGCCGGACGGACACCGTGCCCGCCTCCGCCTCGCGATCGCCCACCACCAGCATATAGGGGACTTTCTGCAACTGCGCCTCACGAATTTTGAGGTTGACTTTTTCCGGGCGGGCGTCAAGATGTGATCGCAGACCCGCCGCGATCAGCTTTGCCTGCACCTGCTTGGCGTATTCGAGCTGCCGGTCCGTGATCGGCATCACCACGGTCTGTACCGGAGCCAGCCATAGCGGGAATGCACCGGCGTAGTGCTCCACCAACGTCCCGAAGAAACGCTCAATGCTGCCGTACAAGGCGCGATGCACCATCAGAGGTTGATGCCGCTTACCATCCTCGGCGACGAATTCCAGATTGAAGCGCATCGGCAACGTGAAATCGAATTGAACCGTGGAAAGTTGCCACTTGCGCCCCAGCGCGTCCAGCAATTTCACGTCGATCTTGGGGCCATAGAACGCCGCTTCGTCCCGCATCACCGGCGCCGCGATCCCCAGGCGATCCACGGCTCGCTGGAGCGCGCCTTCGGCTAGTGTCCACAGATCCGGAGTGCCGTCATACTTGCCGCTGGCGCCGCCGTCCCATGTCGATATCTCAGCTTCGTAATGATCGAAGCCGAAGGTCTTCAGCACGTCCAGCGCGAACTCCAGGCAGCTCACCACCTCGTCTTCGATCTGTTCGGGCGTGCAGAAGATATGCGCGTCATCCTGCGTGAAGCCGCGCACGCGCAGCAGTCCGTGCATGGTTCCACTGCGTTCATAACGATAGACCGTGCCCAACTCACCGTAGCGCACCGGCAACTCGCGATAACTGCGCAGTTTGTCGCGATAAATCAGAATATGGCCTGGGCAGTTCATAGGCTTCAGGCGATACTCGGCGTCATCCAGCTCCATGCCGGCGAACATGTTGTCCTTGTAATGGCTCAAGTGGCCGGAGGTCTTCCATAGATCAGAGCGCATCACGTGAGGCGTGTAGACCAAGTCATAGCCGCGCGCCAGATATTGGTCGCGCATCCAGTCTTCAATCAGCTTGCGGACCAATGCACCCTTGGGGTGAAAGAAAATCAGGCCGGGCCCGGCCAGTTCCTGCACGCTGTACAAATCCAGTTCCTGGCCCAGCTTGCGATGATCGCGCTTCTTAGCTTCTTCCAGTTTCGCCAGATGTTCGTCGAGTTCTTTCTTGGTAAAAAACGACGCCCCGTAGATGCGCTGCAATTGCTGGTTGTGCTCATCGCCCTTCCAATAGGCGCCCGCGATGGAGAGCAGCTTGAAGGCCTTGATTTTCTTGGTGGAGGGTATGTGCGGCCCGCGGCAAAAGTCGATGAAATACGGTCCCAGCGTATATTCCGAAAAGATCGCATCGGCTTTCTCGGTGATCAATTCGCACTTCATGGGTTGATCGCCATAGAGTTTCAGGCCCTGCTCTTTGGGCATCATTTGACGTTGATAGGGCAGATCGCGCGCCTGAATCTCCCACATCTTTTTCTCGATCTTCTCGAGATCTTCGGGAGCGAACGGCGTCCGCGGGTGGAAGTCGTAATAGAATCCGTTCTCGATCGCCGGTCCGATGCCGAGCTTGGTCTCCGGGAACAGTTCCAGCACGGCGGCGGCCAGCAGGTGCGCGTTGGAATGGCGATACACTTCGAGCGCTTCCGGATTCTTGGGCGTCAGCAGTTGGAGCGTGGAGTCGGATTCAAACGGACGCGTCAGGTCCCACATCTGGCCGTTTACTTTGGCCACCAGGGCGTCATCGGCCAGGCGCTGGCTGATGGATTTCGCGATGTCCAGGGGCGTAGAACCCTGGGGGACATTTTGGACACTGCCGTCCGGAAGGGTGACTTGCAGATTGCTCATGGGTATCTTCCAGATTAACGCACCGCCGCGGCCGGCAGATTAACGCACCGGCGCCGCTGTAAATGCTGGCCGGCGACGGAAAGCCTATGCGTGAATCCCAGGCGCCTCATGCCCTAACTTGCGTACGTATTCGACATATGAACCCGGATATACAAGCGGGTCGCGCTCCGCGCCGCTCTCGCCGCCCAGTTCCAACACGCGTGAGCCCAGGCCGCGGAGGAACGTGCGGTCGTGCGAGACAAAAATCATGGTTCCTTCGAACTGCTGGAGTGCTTCCACCAGCATCTCTTTGGTCGCCAGATCCAGATGGTTCGTGGGTTCGTCGAGCACCAGAAAATTCGGCGGGTCGTACAACATGCGTGCGATCGCAAGCCGCGACTTCTCCCCACCGGAAAGCGCGCGGATGCGCTTGTCGACATCATCGCCCGAGAATTGAAATGCGCCCGCCAGCGTGCGCAGCGCTCCTAATCCTTCTTGCGGAAAGTCGTTCTGAAGCTGTTCGATCACCGTCAACTCCGGGTCCAGCACATCTACCGATTGTTGCGCAAAGTATCCCATCTTGAGGCTTGCGCCCAACCGGACCTCGCCCGCGTCGGGCGCCAGCGCGCCGGCGATCATCTTCAGCAGCGTGGTTTTCCCCGCGCCGTTCCGGCCCATCACGGCCCACCGCTCACCGCGCCGGATGGTGACGTTGAACCCGTCATAGATCACGCGCGGTCCGAACCGTTTGCCCAGGTTCTCAATCACGGCGACTTGATCTCCGGAGCGCGGCGGCGGGCGGAATTCGAACTTCACCACATGCCGCTTCTTCGGCAGCTCGATCTTGTCGATCTTGTCCAACGCCTTGATGCGGCTCTGCACCTGCGCCGCTTTGGCCGCGTGAGTGCGAAAGCGGTCGATAAAGCGCTGCTCCTTGGCCAACATGGTCTGCTGCCGCGCGAACGCCGCTTGCTGATTGGTGTCGCGAATGGCGCGCTCCCGCTCATAGAAATCGTAGTTGCCCGAATAGGTCACGATCTCACCCTGGTCGATCTCGGCGATCTTGGAGACGGTGCGGTTCATGAATTCACGGTCGTGCGAGGTCATCAGCAGCGAGCCCGGCAGCGATTTGAGAAATTGCTCCAGCCAGATGATGGATTCGATGTCCAAGTGATTGGTCGGTTCGTCCAGCAGCAGCACATCGGGCCGGCCGAGCAACACCCGCGCCATCGCCACGCGCATTTTCCAGCCGCCGGAGAGCGCGCCCACGTCGCCGTCGATCTGATCTTCCGCGAAGCCCAGCCCGTGCAGCACTTCGCGGGCCTGCGCCTCCAGCGCATAACCGCCCAGATGCTCGTATTCTTCCTGCACCTGGCCGAAGCGCTCGAGGATGCGGTCCATTTCGGCGGCGCGCCCAGGATCTTCCAGGGCCTTCTGCAGGTCCTCCAATTCGTGGTGCAAATCGCCCGCCCGGCCGCTACCGGCGATGGCCTCATCCAGCACGGACCGCCCTTTCATCTCTTCCACGTCCTGGCGGAAGTAGCCGATGGTCAGCTTCCTGGGGACGGTAACCTCGCCCTCGTCCGCTGATTCCTCGCCCACGATCATGCGGAACAGCGTGGTCTTGCCGGAACCATTGGGGCCAACCAGGCCCGCCTTCTCGCCAGGGTTCAGTTGGAAGGAGGCGTCGACGAAGATGAGCTGTTTACCGTACTGTTTGTTGATGCTGGAGAAAGAGATCATTCGAAAAGTGAGGGAAGCGAGGCACGCCGCGCGCGGGACAAGCGGATGCTTCCCGTCGCGCGAGGACCGTGAGGACCGCGGCGGTCCCATTCAGGACTACGCGCCTTGGTCTTCGTCCGCTCCATCGCCGACGGGCGGTGGCGCGGCTGCATCTTCGTCCGCATCCTCGCCCTTGTCTTTGGGCGTGTAGTAGGAGTGGTAATAGGTGTACTTGCTGTAAAGCTCGCCACGGCGCGCGCCATTAGCCACGATGCCCAGCACGTTGTTGTTGCACAACGACTGCATCGCGCGCGTCACCGAATCGATGGTCGTGTGCCCGATCCGCACCACCAGCAGCGTCCCGTGGCACAGCGTGGAAAGCAGGCTGGCGTCGGCCGCGAATAACAGCGGAGGGCTATCGAGAATAATCCAATTGAACAGGCTGGGAAGCCGGTCGATCAGCAGTTTCACCTCGCGCAGATTCAGCAGTTCCAGCGGATTAATGACCGCTTCGCCCGCCGGCATGATGTACAGGTTGGTACCGGCCACCTTGCGCATCGCCCGGTGCAGAGGGATCTTGCCCAGCAGGTAATCCGTCATGCCCGGACTGCGGTCGATGCCGAAGAGCGTGTGCACGATGGGCCGCCGGAAATCGAAATCGGCGAGAAGCGTGGTGTTGCCCGCCAGGTGCGCTTGCGCCAGTGCCAGGTTCGCGGCCGAAAGCGACTTCCCTTCCGCGGGCGACGGGCTGGTGACCACCACCGAATGAATCGGCTGGAGGCTCTTCATGTGATTGAGCCGTGTGCGCAGCGTGCGGAACTCCTCCATGGGAGCTTCATGCGGACGAGTGACGTCGATAAGCAGAGAGTCCGTCGCGGTGCGGAAAGGCACTTCCTCCACTTGCTCCAACAGGCCGGCCAGGCTTGCGTCTGCATCGACCACGGCCGCCGCCGCGCGTCCCTCGCCGGGAGGTCTCGACATGGGCGGCGACAGTACCCCCGTTTGTTCGGCGCGCCGCAAGGCGTCGTGCACTCTGCTCATGTGTCTGCTTTTCTCCTCTCCGGCGGAC
>CAMAUG010000006.1 GCA_945861255.1 Candidatus Sulfopaludibacter sp. SbA3 | reverse complement strand
GGGTCGTGCTTATCATGACGGAGTACGACTACAAACTTAGCTTAGCAGATTGAACATCGGCGCAACCCGCGCCGTGCCGAGACAACGCCGCGCCGGGACCGTGATCACGATTCACGTCGTGGCCGGTCATGAGCACGGAGGATCGTTGCTAGCCAAGGAATTGCTTCGGGATAATCACTGCAGTCGAGGACGAATTCCTGCCCTCGCCCTACCACTGTCAGCTCGGTACCCATCGGATGCCTCTTCCACCTTTCGCGCCTGCCGTGATAGGACAGCAGTGTACGCCCTTCGCCCGGATGGAACCATTCCGGCAGCAGCCATTTGCTTGGCGACTCTGACCCAGGTACCGTCAGCCTCAGCTTACTGGAGTACCGCCCGAAGAGTCCGGCTCCGGGAAACTGCTCGCAGCCTGGAAGGTGCAGATCCTTGGAAGCGACATAGAGGGTGTTGTTTATGCGTTTTGCCTTGCTTCTGGAGTGCGGATCGAATCGAAAATGCGGATGGTACGAAGCCCAGAGCCGATCTTCCGCAGGCCAATGCTCGATTCGAACCTTCTGTTCAATCTAAAGCCATCCGAAGAGTACATGCTGACGACGCTCGCCTTGGGCATAATCCCATCCGAAATCCGCCCTCACTACTCGGCGGAACAATCCCCAGAAAAGGAAAATGTCGCCCTGCCCAACGCCTTGTTTTTCGAGGTGCCCTTCGGCGGCTCCGACTTGGCCGAAGAGTGGCCGCCATCCCGGCTTCCTTGGGAGAGTCGCAGCCGCCAGATCCGGGTCCAAATGAGCGGGGCACGAACGGCGGATCTTGTTGTTCTTGTTTCTCGTCAACTGCTCTACCAGATCGCCGAGATTGTGGCCTTCGTAGCTGAGTTGCTCATAACGAATCGGTGCGTCTGTGACCGGGATCGGCAGAGAGATCATTGTACCGTCCGGCAGAATTGGACTGGGCACGCCGCCGGAAGATGAATCGAAACCTTTCCGGCTGAAAATGATCTTCATGCGCACTTCACGAGTCCAGACTCGCAGGACTGATCGTCTTTAGGCCACTTCGATGGTGCGCCATGGCGACCAGACCACTTTGATCGCCATCTAGTGAAAAAGTGAAACAAGTCGACGTGCTCTTCTTCTTTGAGAATTCTGTGTCCGCGCGCGACTTTCAATGGCTCCAGCTCCCTTGGCAAGGGTTGCGCTTTAGAGCCAAAGTAAGCAAACCTTTTCGAGATGAGCACGTTCACGCCGCTCAGATCATGCTTCTTCTCCTTCGTGTCTTCCTTATCCTTATTCGAGTGCATGGACGAAAGCTGCCTGTACCGATCGACCATCGGGCGTGCCTGGGCGCTTGGGAGCGGTTGATAAATATTGTCACCACGCCGGAAAATTACGCTTCCTCTTTTCGGCCTCTTCCGCCGGAACCTCTTGTCCCGCCAATACTGATCAAACGTGAGTATTTCGTCCACGCGCATGAAAAACACAACCCTGTGACCATGCTTCTTCGGCGCGAGACCGACGATCCAGTCACCCTTCGTCGCGGATCTTCGGATGCTAGGTTTGCAGCATGCGATCGTGCAATAACCCCAAAAAGGATTGGGGGCGAAGCCAGTGTCGTGGGTCACGATGTAGGAATAGATTTTCATGCAACCGCCACACGATCGAGCGAATCTGGCACTGAACGAATTCCTTTCTCTACAATGGTACTTGAAGCCGATCAGTGAGATCGGCAAGAGCCCCTTCCGCGATGATCCAACTCCAAGGTGCCGGGAAACGTTTCGGCCACAAGCTCCTTTTTGAAGACTGCGACTGGCTGGTGACGCCGCGCGAGCGCACGGGCTTGGTCGGCGGCAACGGCACCGGCAAATCCACGCTGCTTAAAATCCTGTGCGGTATGGAGTCGCTCGACTACGGGTCCATTTCCTTCACACGGGGCATGACCCTGGGCTACCTGCCGCAGGACGGCCTGACGCTCACCGGGCGCACCGTTTTCGAGGAAGCCATGACCGTCTTCGACAGCCTGCGCGCGATGGAAACAGAGCTCGAAGCTCTGCACCACAAGATGGCGGAGTTGGACCCGGCGAGCCTGGAATACGCCGCGACGGCCGGGCGCGCTCACGATATCGACACCGAATTCCGCAACCGCGACGGCTATGCGATTGAGGCGGCGGCTGGCACGGTGCTCGATGGCCTCGGCTTCCGCAAAGAAGACTGGTCGCGCCGCACCGAGGAGTTTTCCGGCGGCTGGCAGATGCGCCTGGCGTTGGCGAAATTGTTGCTCGAAAAGCCGAGCCTGCTGCTGCTCGACGAGCCTACCAACCACCTCGACCTGGAAGCGCGTAACTGGCTGGAGGATTATCTCACCAACTACCCCGGCGCGTACGTGCTGGTTTCGCACGATCGCTATTTTCTGGACGTCACGGTGAACCGCACCGTTGAAATCTGGAACAAAAACGTTCATTTCTATAGCGGCAATTACGACAAGTACCTGGCTCAGAAGAGCGAGCGCCGCGATCAACTGATGGCCGCCCACCGTAACCAGCGCGAACGCATTGAGCAATTGGAGGCCTTCATCAGCCGCTTCCGCTATCAGGCCACCAAGGCCAAGCAGGTGCAATCGCGCATCAAGGAACTGGAAAAGATCGAACGTATTGAAGTGCCGCTTGAGGAGCAGACCATCCACTTCAAGTTCCCGCAGCCCAAGCCCAGCGGGCGCATCGTGGCCGAATTCAAGAACGTCTCGAAGAGCTACGGGCAAAAATTCGTCTTCGGCGGCGCAAATTGCATTATTGAGCGCGGCGACCGCATCGCGCTGGTGGGTGTCAATGGCGCGGGCAAGTCCACCATGATCAAGCTGCTCTCCGGCGCCGAGCCACTCTCCAGCGGCACGTACACGCTGGGTCATAACGTGACGCCCGATTACTTCGCGCAGGACCAGTACAAGGAACTGAACCCGGAGGCGCGCATGATCGACGATCTGAGCGATGCCGCGCCGCGCTCCACCACCACCGAGCTGCGCAGCTTGTTGGGCTGCTTCCTGTTCAGCGCGGACGACGTGTTCAAGCGCATCGGCGTGCTCTCCGGCGGCGAGCGCAACCGCTACGCGCTGGCCAAGCTGCTGCTGGCGCCGTCGAATTTCCTGCTGCTGGACGAGCCGACCAACCACCTGGACATGCGCGCGAAGGACGTGCTGCTGGAATCGCTGAAGGATTACACGGGAACGGTCGTCTTCGTTTCTCATGACCGCTACTTCATCGACAATCTGGCCACGCGCATTTTTGAGATCGAAGACGGGCACGTACACGTGTACCCCGGCAATTACGAAGACTACCTGTGGCGCAAGGCCGGTGGCCCGGAAACCATGGCGGCGCGGCAGTCCGCACCCGCCGAGCGCGAAGTGGAGCCCGCCGCGGTGGCCGCCAAAGCGAAGCCGCGCGTTAATCCAATGAAGCTGCAAAAAATGCGCGCACAGCTCACGCAGGCCGAAGAGCGCATTGCGACGCTGGAATCGGAAATCGCGCAACACGAAGCGGCGCTGGCGGAATTCAAGAGCGTGGAGGAATCCATGCGTCTGAACGAACTGGCCGCCGCCCGGCGCGCCGAACTCGAGACGCGCGTGGCGGAATGGGAACAACTTTCGGCTGAACTGGAGGCGAGCGCGTAAACATGTACAACCCCGCTCACTTTCGCGAAGTCCGCCCGGAAGTGCTGCGCGCCGCGATGGCCAAGCATCCTTTAGCCACGCTCGTCACGCTCGGCGCGGACGGGTTGTCGACCAGCCACATTCCTCTGTTGCATTACGCCGATGGCGGTGTCCACGGAACTTTGCGCGGCCACATGGCCAGAAGCAACCCGCAATGGAGCACGCATCAATCCCACGTTTCGGCGCTCGCGGTCTTTCGAGGGCCGCAGCACTATATCTCGCCCTCCTGGTATCCGTCCAAACAGGAGCACGGGAAAGTGGTGCCTACCTGGAACTACGTGATGGTGGAAGCACAGGGCCCCCTGCGCGTCATCGAAGATCCTGCCTGGATACTTGAAAACGTGCGCGCGCTGACCGCCGCGCAGGAGCAGGGCCTTGCGGTGCAGTGGAGCGTGGAGCAAGCGCCGGCGGATTTCGTCGCCGACATGCTGGGGGCCATTATCGGAGTGGAAATCGTCGTGGAACGCTTGGAAGGAAAGTGGAAGATGAGTCAGAACCGCTCCGTGCAAGATCGCGCCGGAGTGCTGGACGCGCTGGCGAAGCTTGGCTCGGAAGAAGCCGTGGAAGTGGCGAAATTGGTGCGCGAGCGCCTGCCCTGATCGCTTCAGGGAGCCGGATTGCCGATCAACGCCACCGGAGATTGCTCGTGCTTCCGCGCGAAGTACTGCGCGGCGTCCAGATTCCGGTACACGTTCCCCGCCACTCCCGCCGCGGCCGGTCCGCTCACCCCTTGCGCGCCCGTCAGTAACACAGTCACTACCAGGCGCTGGCCATCTCTGTCGATGAACGATCCGAACCAGCCCAGATGCGTGGGAGAGCGCGAATCGGTGCATGTGCCGGTCTTTCCGTATATGGGATGCTGCGCATCAAAGCCGATGCGGCGCGCGGTGCCATATTCCACCGCGCCCGACATTCCCGGCATGATTTCCGGAATCAGCGGTTCAATGTCCAGATGGCGCTTCACGCGCGGGATGAGACTCTCGGCTTCTTCACGCGTGCGCGGGTATTGCAGATAGTAAAGCGTCCCGCCATTGGCCACTGCGCCCATGAGCGCCGCCAATTCCAGAGGCGTCAGGGAAATGCCGTCGCCGAAACTGGTCATCATGCCGATGCCGTTGCGCGGCGGAGCGGAAGGCAGGATGCCCGCCTGCTCGCCTTCGATTTCAAGGCCGGCCTTTTCTCCCAATCCATAGAGCCGGGCATAATAACTCACGCGCTCAAAGCCCAGTTTTTCACCCAAGCTCGCGAAGTATTGGTTGTTGGAAATGGCCAGCGCTTCGGTCAGGGCGAGGGGAGGATGCCCCCACACGCGGATCGGGGTGCCGCGCTCCACGACGGCCTCGCTCAACGCCGCCAGCGCGACAGGCACCTTCACGGTGGAACAGGGTTGGTATCCGTCCCTGAGGGCCAACTTCTGATTGACGATGGTGAGGACGCGTCCAGTGTTCGGGTCCGCCACCACCACCGTGCCGTTGAGTCCGCCCAGACCCTCAACGGCGGCTCGCCGGACCATCTGGTCTTCGCCTTCGGTGCGGTCGCCCTCGGCGGAGTCCGCATAGGTGGGCACTCGCCATGGTCCGCGAGTGGGCGTCCTTCTAGATGGAGCCAGACTGGATTTTGAGGCCACCCGGGGCCGCACTGCCAGAGCGACGCCCTTAACGGCTCTGACGGCTTTGACGGCGCTCCTCCGTGCCGCGGGCTTCGCTGCCCGCGCGGTCTGCTTGGCGGGAACAGCACCCGCGAGCCAAGCCGCGGCGCCCAGCAACAGCGTGACCAGCAGGATCAGCGGGCGGTGAGCCAAACGGCGCCAAACGTGTTCCCAGGGGTGTTGCAAGTTCAGCGCTCTCCTTCTTCCACACCGTCCGAACCCGGCACCTGTCATTTTGGGGGATGGCTCCCTATCAGGTCAAGTGCCTCCGGCGTCGCCGCGACGCCCTACACCGACGAGGCTCGGGCCCACTCGCGCGCTCGTTAGTACTATCGACCGGAGTTCACGGTTTCCGGAGCGCCTCGGCGAATGATAATCAATGATAATCTAGGTCCGTGGCACCTACCGCGCAGGCCGTCTCCGCAACACCGCGCGAGATCATCGTTCGCGATTCAGAAGGCAAGATCGTTCGCGTCCCGCTGGACCGGGATCGCATCACGCTCGGCCGCTCCGGCATTTGCCAGCTTTGCTATCCCGACGATTCCGGGCTATCACGCCAGCACATGGCCGTCACCCGCACGGTGACCGGCTGGCAGGTGGAAGATCTGGGTAGCAAGAACGGCACTGTGTTCAACGGCGACCGCCTGGAGCAGCCCATGCCGTTCACCATCGGCGACCGTGTAACCGTGGGGCATCTGACGCTGGAGCTTTCGAGCGGCGAAGCGGAGACCACAGGCCGCCATATCCCCAACAAAGTTCAATTCGTTGAGCAGGACAGCTTTTCCAGTAGTTCCACCACGGTAGTAGCGAATCTGGATGTCGTGCTGGGTCCGGGCGGCGCCGGGGACATGGAGAAGACCTCGCTCATTCAGGGCAATCCGCAGATGTACGCACTGATCCGCGCCGGGCGCGAATTGGCCGGGCACCGCCCTTTGCATGAGCTGTTCGAAGTGATCATGGACCTTTCCATGGAGGCGGTGATGGCCGGCCGCGGCCTGCTGATGACGCTCGAAGGGGAAGAACTGGTGGTGCGAGCCGCTCGCGGCGCGGGGTTCAAGATCTCCAACACGGTGCGCGACCGCGTGATGAGAGACAAGGCGTCCGTACTGGTGCAGGACACCATGCTCGACCAGGGTCTGAAGGATCAGATGAGCATCGTGCAGCAGAAGGTCCGCAGCATGATCGCCGTGCCTCTGCAGACCGCCCAGCACGTGATTGGGCTTATTTACCTGGATTCGCCGGACCTCATCCGCGCGTTCACGCGTGAGGATCTGAATCTGCTGACCGTGATGGCGAACGTGGCGGCCATCCGCATCGAGCACGCCCGCCTGAATGAGGTGGAGGTGGTGGAGCGGGCCATGTCCAAGGAACTGGAACAAGCCGCACACATTCAGAAGGGTTTGCTGCCATCTTCCTCGCCCAAGGTGGAGGGCGTCGATATCGCCGGCCGTACCTTGGCCTGCCGCACGGTGGGAGGCGATTACTACGACTATCTAACGTTCCCCGACGGCCGCATCGGCGTCTTGGTGGGAGACGTGGCGGGCAAGGGCATGCCTGCGTCTTTGCTCATGTCCAGCCTTCAGGCCCGCGTCAAAGTGTTGTTTGAAGATGGCGACGAGCTGGCCCACAAGATTACCCGCCTGAACAAGTCCACCAGCGCCAGCTGCCCCGATAACCGCTTTATCACGTTCTTCATGCTGATCGCCGATCCGGTAACGGGCGAGATTGTCTTCACCAACGCCGGCCACAATCCCCCGATGCTCTTCCGCAAGGGAGGAACGGTGGAGCAACTGGAGGGCGGCGGGATGATTCTGGGAATCATGCCCATGGCGAAGTACACGGAAGCCAGAGTGAAGATGGAACCCGGCGACGTCCTGGTGCTTTATACCGACGGCGTGACTGAGGCCGTGAACCCCAGGGAAGAGGAATTCGGAGAAGATCACCTCATGGAGTTCGTCAACGCCATGAAGGACCGCACCGCCGCATCCATCATGAATGCCATCCACGCCGAAGTCACGCGCTTCGCCGAAAGCGCCCCCCAGGGCGACGACATTACCGTGGTGGTGGTCAAGAAATCCTAGACGCGCCTGAGCCGTCTGGACCACCCACGGCCATGAAACCAGCCTTCAGTCCTCACTTCAACACCGGCCGTCTCCACACGTTCGCTTATCTGGCGATCGCCGGATTCTGTTCCACCCTTGCGTGGAAAGCCTTGGCGACGCGCTTCGCCTCCGATGACATGATGAATCTGCATTATTACTGGAGCCACGGATTCGGGAACGTGTTATGGCACAATCTGTTTTTCTGGACCACGGACTACCGGCCCGCGGGTGGACTCTATTACTTGCCGCTGTACAACCTCTTCGGGCTGGATCCAACTCCATACCGTATCGCGATTCTAGCCATCATCGTGGCCAACGCGTATCTGACCTGCGTGACGGCGGAGTTGCTTACGGGATCGCGCGTGGCCGCGGTAGTGACGGGGATCCTGGCGGCCGCGCACCGCGAGTTGGTGCCTATCTATTTGCTCAACTCCTACATTTACGACGTCTTGTCTTACTTTTTCATGCAAGTGGTGCTGATCGGCCACATCCGCGTCCGCAAGCGCGGCTTGACGCCGGGATGGGGCCAATCGTTGTGGTTGACCGCGGCCTTTATAACGGCGCTGAATGACAAGGAAATCAGCGCCGGGATCGCAAATTGGGAGTGCCGCTCAACGAGTCCGTATTCGCGGAGTATGACGACATCCTGACGTTCGAGGATGGAAACTTCAGGGTGATCCGGTCCTCGACAAGAGTGCGCGGCCACCCCTAAAATGAAGAGCGAGCCGGCCGCACCCTCACATGAAAATCGTCATCGACACCACCGCCGCTACGCTGACGCGCGTCTCCGGCGATGAGGAAATCGCCCACGGCCTCTACACCAAAGAAGCCTTCGAGGAAATCTCGCGCCAGTGGGTGCGAGTGGGCTGGAGCCTCTCCTACTATCACACCTTCAGTTGGTTCGGCCTGCCCATTCTGCAATTGCCGGAGGATCTGATCCGGCTTCAAGAAGTGATCTACCGGTGGCGGCCCGGCGTAATCGTGGAAACCGGGATCTACCAGGGCGGGTCGCTGCTGTTTCACGCGTCCTTGCTGGAAGCGATATGGCCGGAAGCAATCGGCCTGGAAGCAATCGGCGCGGGTCGCGTTGTTGGAGTTGACCGTGAGATCCCCGCCGCAGTGCGGGAGGCAATCGCCTCCCACCCTCTGGCCAAGCGCATCACGCTGATTGAAGGCGATTCCACGGCTCCCCAGACCGTCGCGCAGGTGGAAAAGGAAGTGTTGGACAGCGCGCCCGTGCTGGTGATTCTGGATTCCGGCCACTCGCGCGATCACGTGGCCCTGGAACTGGAACGGTACGCGCCGCTGGTCACGCCGGGTTCCTACATCGTAGCCACTGATGGAATCATGCACGACTTGTCAGACGTCCCGCGCGGCCAGCGGGACTGGGCGACGGACAACCCATTGACGGCTGCCCGCGAATTCACCGCGCGCCATCCGGAGTTCGTGGAAGAGCAACCGCCATGGCCCTGCTACACCGGTCCTTTGACCAAAAACGTGACCTACTGGCCCGGCGCTTGGCTCAAGCGAGCGGGTTGAGCGGGCTGGGCGGTCCGGCGCGGGCGTGTTTTGGGGCTGACTGGCACACCCGAAATGACGAAATGACCCCGCCCCTTGACAACAAGTCCGCCTTCCCGTAGGGTGATAGACCTAGTGCGGAGGTAAAGGCCCTAGTAGGGAGGCAGCCAAAAGATCTAGTACCAAATCGCATGGAATATGGTACTTCCGATTCGTTGCATCCGGAAAAAGAGGCCTAAAATCATAACTATGAAAAACAGAGTGCTGTCCGTATTTCTGGCTTTGACACTGGCGTTTTCAGCCTTGGCTGCGCCGACGCCAAAGCCCCAACCTACAATCGCCGTTTCGTGTGGCGCGTGTACCCTGTCCG
The DNA here is from genome assembly GCA_945861255.1 of Candidatus Sulfopaludibacter sp. SbA3. GTDB lineage: Bacteria > Acidobacteriota > Terriglobia > Bryobacterales > Bryobacteraceae > Palsa-187. The sequence goes on along the minus strand of CAMAUG010000006.1, from coordinate 18,270 downwards.
ATCACATCAGCTACACGGGCAGCGGATTCAAGCAGGGCATCACCGTGTACCTCTCGGTGGAAGGTCCTACCAGCCGCGCGATCAATGTTGGCATCGATTCGACCGGCGGATTCGCGGTCGATTTTGCCGGACTCCTGACCTATCAGGCTGGCGTGTACACAGTGAACGCCTATGGGATCAGCGGGAAGAGAGCTGCGTTGCTGGCGTCGACGTTCTTTTTAGTAGCTCCGTAGCGCGACGTCGGCGCCAATTGGAATCGTGAGCCGCTCGCAGGCAACGTGCGTCCAGTCCGCAGTGCAGTCAATGACTGCCAAGACTTTTTCGCCGACGGTGGCCACCTGATCGCGTACAGCCCGCCTTAGCTTAGTACCGCGGTCTGGGGGAAGGCCAGTACCAAATGGCTCTTCATTTCGGTACCTTCAGGCCGTTTCGTGCTCTCGAAAACGGATCTACAATCGAGACCATGAAACACAAATTACTCGCCACGTTTATGGCTTTGACGCTGGCATTTTCGGCCATGGCGGCGCCCCCGAAGCCGCAACCGATAATCACCGTTTCCTGCAATGCCTGCGCCTTGGACGAACACATCAGCTACACGGGCAGCGGATTCAAGCAGGGCATCTCGGTGTACCTCTCGGTCGAAGGCCCCGGCAGCCGCGCGATCAACGTCAACATCGATTCCAGCGGCGGCTTCGATGTCGATTTTGGCGGACTCCTGGACTATCAGAAGGGCTCCTACACGGTGACGGCCTATTCCGTCGGCAGGAAGGGAGCGACACCTCTCGCCTCTTCGGCCTTCACGGTGGGTCTCTAACGCTGCGTCAACGCCGCTTCGGCTTGATCGCCGCTCCGCCGCCCGAGTGCGCGGGTTCGCCCCATGAGCGTGCCCCTAGGCCCGGGCGGTAACCAGGAAGCGGCGCCGCCGATCGATCTCGACGTCGCGAAAGCCGGCTTTATCGAGCGCACGCCGAATGCCCCATTCGGTCTGGAAAGTCTCCTGCCTGCCAAAGAGCGAAAACTGCTCCTGCAACATGTGGAAGCACACTCCGTTCACGGCTACGTATGCGAAAAAGAGCCGCCCTTTCCAATTCGCCTGCCGCGCCTGAGTCCAACACAGCGACAACGGATGCAGTGTCATCCATACCACGCCTCCCGGCTTGAGCACTCGCCGGATCTCCCGCAAGCTCCGGCTGATATCCGTGTACGCCAGCGTAACTCTGGCCACCACCAGGTCGAATTCCGCGCTGCGGTAAGGCAAGGCTTCCGCTTGCCCGCATGCGAAGGCCACCGATGAAGTCCACTTCCGGCCCAGCTGGAGCGCCGCTAGATCTGTGTCGAGACCGAACGTGAGCCGCCCGGGATACGCGGCAATCAGCGTCTGCCCCGCGCCGCAACCAATGTCGAGAATGCGCGCCCCGGGCGGCGCCGCCGGAGGCAGTTCGTGCGCAGGGTGGGAGGGGTCCTGAGCGATACTGAGCTCCTGCTCGTGATACGCCGCGCCCGAATTAGCGTTGCTCATACGGCGGGCGCCGGGTTGGCGAAGTGGTCCACGCGCGCGCCTGGCGCTTGATCGTGTGCACCGCGGTGTATACCAGGCTGGCCGGCATGATTCTGCTCGATTTTACATTATCCCCGGCCCGCGGCGTTCACGTTTCCGTTCGGCCCGCCGCACACGGCCTTCATCCATGCCGAAGTAATGCGCGATTTCGTGCCAGACGGTGTCCGCGACCATCTGCCTAAGCTCATCCGCCGAGCGCGCCATGCGTTCGTGGGGGCCTTGATAAATCGTGATTCTGTCCGGCATGGTGAAGCTGTCGAAGGAGGTGCGTTCCGTCAGCGGCCGGCCTTCGTACAGGCCGAGCAACCCGGGACGCGGCGGTTCCCGCTCCACCACGATGGCTACGTTTTGGATGTGCCGCCGGAAGCGCGCGGGAATGCGCGCCAGCGCCGCTTCAACGATCTCATCAAATTCGGAAGAACTCACCCGATTGTTATTCTCGCGCGGCCGCTATGGTTGGAGTCCCGCCCGACGCCACAATTCATCCACGCGCGTTTTCACCTCGGCCGGCATGGCGATGACGTCCGGCCACGGGCGCGTGAAACCTTCGCCAGGCCATTTCCTGGTGGCGTCAACGCCCATCTTCGAGCCGTAGTTGGGCAGGCGGCTGGCGTGGTCCAGCGAATCGACCGGTCCCATCACGAATTGGATGTCGCGCTCGGGGTCGATGTTGTTCAGCGCCTTCCACGCCACTTCGCTGAAGTTCTGCACGTCCACGTCCTCATCCACCACCACGATGACTTTCGAAAACATGGCCTGCCCCAGGCCCCAGATGGCGTGCATCACCTTACGCGCGTGGCCCGGGTAGGATTTCCGGATCGCGACCAGAATCAAGTTATGGAAGATACCCTCCGCCGGCATCGCGATGTCGCGGACCTCGGGCAACTGCATACGCATCAGTGGAAGGAAGATGCGTTCAATGGCCTTGCCCATGTAGAAATCCTCCATGGGCGGCGGGCCAACGATAGTGGTGGCGTAAATGGGATTCTTACGGTGCGTGACGCACTGAACGTGGAACACAGGGTAGTCGTCGTCCAGTGAGTAAAAGCCCGTGTGATCTCCGAACGGGCCCTCCCGCCGCAACTCGCCGAGCTCGACGTAGCCTTCGAGGACGATCTCGGCATTCGCGGGCACTTCCAGATCGACGGTCTCGCACTTCACCATCTCGACGGGCTTGGAACGCAGGAATCCGGCGATCATCATTTCATCGATATCGGGCGGCAGGGGCAAGATGGCCGAATACATGGTGGCCGGGTCCGCGCCGATGGCCACGGCGACATCCATCTTTTTGGCGTTGTTCCCCGCGGCGCGGAGGCGCCGGTAGTGTTCGGCCCCCTGCTTGTGCGTTTGCCAGTGCATGCCCGTGGTGCGTTCATCGAACACCTGGAGCCGGTAGCAGCCGCAATTGCGCTTCCCCGTATCCGGATTGCGGGAAAAGACCATAGGCAGGGTGATGAAGCGGCCGCCGTCCTGCGGCCAGCAATGCAGGATGGGGAAGTAATCAAGGGAAAAGCCGTCGCGGCGGATCACTTCCTTGCAGGGGCCGCCGCTTACGGTTTTCGGAAAGAACGCGCCCACTTCGGCGAGCATGGGCAGCATTTTCAATTTCCCGATGATCCCTTCGGGCATCCGCATTTCCAAAAACTGTGAAATCCGTGCCGCGACTTCGTCGATGGAATCCACTTCCAGCGCCAGCCGCATGCGCTTTTCACTGGCGAAGGCGTTGATGAGAAGTGGGACGCTTGAGCCCTTCGGCTTTTCGAACAAGAGCGCGGGTCCGCCGGTTTTTACGCTGCGGTCGGCGAACTCGGTGATCTCCAGGCGCGGGTCCACTTCAAACGGGATGCGCTTAAGTTCCCCCTGCTTTTCAAGAGCGCGAATGAAATCGCGCAAATCCGCGTAGGCCATAGGAACTCTTATTAGACCGCACTGGGAGCGGCAAGCGCTGGCGTCTCCATCTCATCTCCACGGCTGAGCAGGGGTGAGCCGCGTGGCGAGCCTCCGCGCAGCGCCGCGCGCTATCTTAAAGAGGACCATATGACAAATCGAACGGCTTTTGTTACGGGCGCAAGCCGTGGTATCGGACTGGCGTGCGCAAAGGCGCTGGCGGCAACGGGCGCGCGCGTGGTGCTGGCAGCGCGCGACATAGCGCGGCTGGAAGCGGCCTCGGCGGAGATTGCCGGGGCGTCGTGGGTTCAAATCGACATGAGTTCGCCCGAATCCATCAAAGAGGCGTTCGCAAAGGCCGGTAAGGTGGACATCCTGGTAAACAACGCCGCCATCACCAAGGACGGTCTTGCGCTACGCATGAAGAAAGACGATTGGGATTCAGTGATTGGCGCGAATCTAACAGGCGCGTTCCTGGCGATTCAGCAAGTGCTGCAGCCAATGATGAAAGAGCGCTGGGGGCGGATCATCAACATTTCTTCCATCGTGGGCGAGACGGGCAATCCGGGGCAGGCGAACTACGTGGCATCGAAGGCCGGACTGATCGGCTTGACGAAGTCGTTGGCGCAGGAAATGGCCAGCCGCAACATCACCGTAAACGCCGTGGCGCCGGGCTTCGTCGATACGGATATGACCGCCGTGCTGTCGGACGAATTAAAGAGCAGGATGCTGGAACACATTCCTTTGAAGCGCTTCGGCAAACCGGAGGACATCGCCGCTGCCGTGCGTTTCCTGGCAAGCGAAGAAGCGAGTTATATTACGGGCGCGGTGCTGAATGTAAATGGCGGGATGTACATGTAATCCCATGCCGTTTTCTCTGTGCGACAAACGGGGTCCGTGCGAAAACCGCATGCCCCATCGGCACGGTTGAGATGGCAGTTGCGGCGTGCGCTTTCGACAGGCGTTCCCGGCGAAGAGGCCGGCATGACCAGCGGCTGGACGGTAATGTTCCCGATCCGCCGTCGGCGGGGCTGCTGATCGAGTTTTGAAATGCCTGGCGGGTGTTGCGCTGTCAGCGCAGGTTGCGGAATGAAAACCGAAGTGCCCGCGGAAGCTACAGCGCCGCCTTTACACGAGCGAGTGCGTCCGGAGCGTTGCCGTCGATCACCGTTCCCACGGGACGCCAGCGCGCGGCCATCCGTTCGCTCACAAATCCTTTGGCGATGCTGATCAACGGGACTCCGCATGCGCTGGCGACGTGGCCTCCGGCGGAATCGTAACCCACAAAGAGTTTGGATCGCGCGATTTGCGCCGCGAATGGGGCGAACGCTCCTTCGTGCGTACGCATCCCCGGCAGCACAACGTGCTCCACTCGCGCACGCTCCTCGGCGCTCCCGCCTTTGTCGACCACAACGGACGCGCCGGTTGCGGCGAGCGTGCGCATCAGTTCCCGTTCGAAATCGCCGCCGATGCGTTTGGATTCGTTTTCACCCACGCCCAGGCTCACGGTAATGTCCGCGGGTTCGCCGGCGGCGGGCAGTGGAGCGATGTATGGCGCGGCGTTCGCGACGCCGACGTGTTCACGCGCCCAGCGGGCCGCCAGATCCGGCAGCCGGGCGCTGCCGCCGCCGCTGTCGTCCCAACCATAAGACCGGCTCGGGAAGAAGAAGTAATTCGCGTCGTCGCAAACGCGCAGCAGGCCGAGCTGCGTCAGCCGCGAATCGGGATCGAAAACCAGGCCATCGTCGAACCACAGCGCGGCGGATGCGGTTAACCGTTCGGACAACGCGCCCGAGCGTCCATAGGGGGCGGCGAGGTGGCGCACGCGCACATCAGCCTCAAACAGTTCGTATGATTTACGCGCACCGACAAACACGATCTCCGCGTCCGGGTAGCGGCGCTTCGCGGCGTCCATCAGGACGCTGGTCACCGCGACGTCCGCTCCCAACGTCACTCGCGACAGCACGTAGATCCGCTCCGCGGTGGCGGGGGCTCGCGCGGATGGCGGCGCGGGCCGAACGCGTGGCAAAAGCTCCGGCGCCGCGCGGGCGATCACTCGCGTGAACAGCCGCTCATAGACTTGGCACAGGTGAGGATCGAACAGATCTCCCAGGCGCTCAACGACAATCGACAGCAAAGCGCGTCCGTCATCTTCAACGATCGCGCGGTGGAGCAGCGCGTCCGGCAATGCGCCCTCGCGCAGGCAGGCGTCGAGCAGTTCGTTACAGATACTTCCCAACGATCAGCTCCAGTTTCTTGCGGGTCATTTCGGGAATCGTCTTGCGGTCCGTGATCAGCGCGTGCGCCAGCGCCGATCCGCATTTGCACTCGCGCGCGGAGGGCATCGTGCGCACGGCTTCCTCCACCAGCTTCGCCGCATTGGCCGCGTTTTGCGTCAGGTTCGCGATGATGTCGTTGACCGTGACGGCCTCGTGATCCGGATGCCAGCAATCGTAGTCGGTCACCATCGCAATGGTCGTGTAGCAAAGCTCGGCCTCACGCGCGAGTTTGGCTTCCTGCAAGTTGGTCATCCCGATCACGTCCATGCCCCAACCACGGTACAGATTCGATTCGGCGAGCGTCGAAAACGCCGGACCTTCCATACAGAGGTAGGTACCGCCGAGCTTGGCCGTCACGCCCGTGGCCTTGGCGGCTTGATGTGCGACACCGGCGAGCTGCGGGCAGATGGGATGCGCGAAGCTTACGTGCGCCACTAACCCCTCGCCGAAGAACGTGGAAACCCTCCCACGCGTGCGATCCACAAATTGATCCGGAATCACAAAATCCAGCGGCTTGTGCTCCTCCTTGAGCGAGCCTACCGCGCTGAGCGAAAGTATCCGCTCCACACCGAGCGCCTTCATCCCATAAATATTCGCGCGGAAGTTCAGTTCCGAAGGCGAAATGCGATGGCCCCGTCCGTGCCGCGCCAGAAATACAACTTCCTTCCCGGCCAGGCGCCCGGTGACATAGACGTCCGACGGCGGACCAAATGGTGTCTCAACCGCGCGCTCTTCCTGCGCTTCGAAGCCGGGCATGGAGTACAATCCGCTGCCGCCGATAATTCCGATAGTAGGGGTCATGATTGAATCAATTCTAATAACACGCCGCCGGTGGACGCTGGGTGGATGAAAACGTAAACGTGTCCACCCGCTCCAATGCGAGGCTCATTGAGCAAGCGCGCTCCGGCGGATTTCAGCCGCTCTACCGCGGCGTCCAGATCCGGCACGGCGATCGCTACATGATGCAATCCTTCGCCGCGTTTCGCGATGAACTTCGCGATGACCGAATCCGGCGTGGAGGCTTCCAATAGCTCAATGCGGGAATTGCCCACGGGCAGCATCGCCGCATGCACTTTCTCCGCATCGACGGTCTCGCGCAACGTCACGCGCAGGCCCAGTTGGCCCTCATAGAATTTCAGCGCCTCTGCGATGGAGCGGACGGCGATGCCCAAATGATCGACGCGCGCGCCGCGATCGACGCTTACCCCGCGCACTTCGTGACGGCACTCGCGCGCGGCGCGAAGCAGCTCCGGGACACCCTTGCCTTCGCTGGCCACGGTCTTCACGATGCTACGCTCACGGCCTGCCAGGTGCATCTGCGCTTGCAGTTCGCGGTCCAGCTTTTCTGCCCCCGGTTGGTCCGCTTTGTTGATCGCGAAAACGTCGGCGGCTTCCAGCACGCCGGATTTCATGGCCTGCACGTCGTCACCGGCGCCGGGAACCAGGACCAGGATCGTCACCTGCGCCAGACGCGCGATCTCCACTTCGCTCTGCCCCACGCCGACGGTCTCAATGATCACCACGTCCCGGCCTGCCGCGTCAAACAGTTTCGCCAGATCCGCGGTTGCGCGCGCGACGCCACCATGCGCGCCGCGCGTGGCCATGGAACGGATAAATACGCCCGTGTCGCCGGAGTGCCTCTGCATGCGAATGCGGTCGCCCAGGATCGCGCCGCCCGAAAACGGACTGGATGGATCCACGGCGATGACCGCGACCGATTTTCCCTCCTGGCGCAAGTGCTGGATCATCGCATCGCACAGCGTGCTCTTGCCCGCGCCCGGCGGCCCGGTCACGCCCAGTATGAGCGCGCGTCCCATGTGCGGCATCAGCGCACGGAGAAGACTTTCGGCCGCGCCGCCGCCGTTCTCAACCAGGGTAGCCGCTCGCGCAAGTGCGCGCTCGTCACCCGACAACACGCCCGAGAGCACGCCCGTCAACGGTTCGGGCAGCAGCGGTTCGGGCAGCAGCGGTTCGGGCAGCAGCGGTTCAGACAGCAGCGGTTCAGACATGGGGCGGGTCGCTCTTCAGAATCTGGCGCGCGATCACCAGTTTTTGAATTTCGCTGGTGCCCTCGCCGATGGTGCAGAGCTTCACGTCGCGGTAGAATTTCTCGACCGGATAGTCCTTGATGAACCCGTAGCCGCCGTGAATTTGCAGCGCTTCATTACACACACGCACCGCGATCTCCGACGAATACAGCTTGGCCATCGACGATTCCTTGTTCACGTCCAGGCGGTTGTCCTTCCGCCACGCCGCGCGCTGGGTCAGGAGCCGCGCTGCGTCGATCTCGGTCGCCATATCCGCCAACTTGTGCTGGATCGCCTGAAACTCCGAGATGAACCGGCCGAATTGCTTGCGCTGCTTCGAATACTGCAGCGCGGCTTCGTAGGCGCCCTGCGCGAGACCCACCGACAGCGCCGCGATGGAGATGCGCCCGCCGTCCAGAATACGCAGCGCGTCCACGAACCCTTCCCCTTGGTTGCCGCACAACTGCGAAGCGGGCACACGGCAATCGGAAAGAATCATCTCATTGGTGGGCGAGCACCGCATCCCGAGCTTGTTTTCTTTCTTGCCCGCGCGGAATCCCGGCGTGCCCTTTTCCAACAAGAAGGCCGAGATACCGTGCGACGAGGACGCGCGATCCGTCACTGCCATCACCACGCAAACATCGGCGATCTGTCCGTTGGTGGTGAAAGTCTTGCTGCCGTTCAGCAGCCAGGTGTCCCCTTCGCGCACCGCTTTGGTGTGCGTTCCACCAGCGTCGGAACCCGATTCCGGTTCCGTTAAAGCCCAGGATCCGATCCATTCTCCCGAGGCCAACCTGGGAATGTAGCGCTGACGCTGTTCCTCGCTGCCCGCGACAAAAATATGATTCGTGCACAGCGAGATGTGCGCCGCAACGCTCAGCGCTATGGACGGATCCACGCGCGCAAGCTCCTCGACGAGGATCGCGTATTCAGAATAGCTGTACCCGGCGCCTCCAAGCTCCTCTGGAAACACCGCGCCGAGCACTCCCAGCTTGCCCAACGCGCGGAACACGTCGACGGGAAAGTCCTGCGATTCGTCCCACTTCATGACGTGCGGCTTGATCTCGGCTTCCGCGAATTCGCGGACCGCCTTGCGAAGTTGGCGCTGTTCGTCTGAGTATCCGAAGTCCATGATGGAAAGTGAGCGCGCGGCCTTACACGATTTCTTCGCGGGCGGCGTCCCAGCGCACGGTGCGTTGCTGCCGGTAGCTTTCGACGGCCATCTGGCAAGCGATGGAGACGCGGTACCCCAGCTCGAACGGGCAGTTCGGCTGGCTGCTCAGCCGGATGGAGTCGAGGAAATTCCGCATGTGCGCGTGGGGAGCGTGCGCGGAGCGGCCCGGCATCTCCACGCCTTCGGGACGGTTCATTTTCTGGGGAATGTAGCGGACCTGGCTCGCCCGTGAAACGGTGCCCGCGGAACCCAGTAGATCCTCGGAAATACCCAATTGATTGTTGCCCGAACCCGCCGACCAGCTCACCAGCATTTCTTCGGGTTGCGTCAACGCCACGTCCATCGTGTCCGGCGTCTCGCGCCCGTCGTTCCACAGGAAATTTCCGCCGGTCATCGTCGCGGAAATCGGAATTTCGAGCTGCAATGCCTGATACCAGAAGGCAAGCTGCTGGCTCATGTTCTCCGTCACGCCGCCGCCCGAATATTCCCAGAAATAACGCCAGTGAATAAAGCGGTGCGCGTCGAACCTGGCAGCAGAGTTTTCTCCGGAGAACGCCGCCCAATCAACGTTGTGCGGCAACAGATCTGCAGTCAACAGCGCGGGGCGCGCCCATTGCGCTTTGCCGTGCGGCGTGTTGCGGTAGTGCCGCATCGCCAGCGAGGAGACCTTGCCCATTCTCGCGGGCTGCGCAAGAAACTGCCGCACGTCTGTCATCTGTCCGCTGGAGCAGGCTTGATGGCCCACCTGAACGACGCGCCCCGCGCTACCGCCGGCGCCCTGGAAGGCATCGCGCATCCGCTTGGCTTGTTCCACCGAATTGGCCAGCGTTTTTTCCACGTAGACGTGTTTGCCCGCTTCAAGCGCGGCGCAAAATTGCTCCGCGTGCAGGTGAGGAGGGGAGGCGATGATCACCGCGTCGATCGCGGCATCGTCCAGCAAGAAGCGATAGTCGGCGAACACACCGGAATCCGGCGCCATCGCCGAAGCTTTTTCACGGCGCTTCGAATAGATGTCCGCGATCCCGGCGATTTCCACGTTGCCGCAGGCGCCCAACTGATGGATCAGCTCCGTGCCGCGGTCACCCACGCCAATGACGCCAACGCGGATTCGTTCACTTGCGCCCAGCACTCGCGCCGGGGCCACCGCGAACGTGCCGGCAAGACCGGAAACTTTGCCCAGAAAATGACGTCGGGAATCCATTGGTGGAAAGCCTGCTTTGAGTGTACCAAGGCCAACCTTGGCGGGCTTTCAGCGCCCGGCCGCTTTTAGCTCCTCCGCCGCGATCTGGAAACCCGTGTTCGCCGCCGGAACTCCGGCATAGACGCCCGCTTGCAGCAGAAGCTCCTTCAAATCGCACGGCTCCAGCTCATGCGCCAGACCGGCGCGCACGTGCATGCGGAATTCTTCCCAGCGGCCGAGAGCGGCCATGGCCGTCAACACCATCATGCGGCGCATCAAATGGTTCACAGCAGGCCGTGTCCACACGGTGCCCCAGGCGAAGCGCGTGATCATGGCTTGAAAGTCCCAATTAAACGATGTGGAGCCCGCGATGGAGCGATCCACATGGGCGTCACCCAGCACGGAACGCCGTACCGCCATGCCCGCGTCGTATGGATCCCCTTCGGCGGGCTGGTCCAGGAATTCGAAGAGCGCCGCCGTAAACGAACGCGGCTGCTCCATGTTCGACAGATGCGCGGCCGGCAGATGCACAACCGCCGCGCCCGGAATCGCTTGCGCCAGCACCTGGCCCGCGCCCGTCCACGGCGTGGAAACGTCGTGATCGCCGCTGATCACAAGAGCAGGGACCTTAATGGTGGGCAGCAGCTCCCGCTGGTCCATGGCGAGGATCGCCGAGCAGCACGCCGCATAGCCCGCCGGATCGCTCGCCAGCAGAGTCCGCCGGGCCCACGCCACGTGCGGCGGATTCAGTGCGAGCGACGCGGCGGTGAAGAAACGCTGCATCACGATGTCCGCCACGCCGGACATGCCTTCCTCGCGCACCTTCGCGCGGCGCGCCTCCATCGTGGATTTGTCAGCGTAATACGGCGACGTATTGGCCAGCACCGCCCGCCTCACACGTTCCGGCGCATGGGCGGCCAGCCATTGTCCGATCATCCCTCCCAGTGATAGGCCGCAGAAAAAGAACTCGCGAGCGCCCAACGAATCGACCAGCGCCAGCACGTCACGCCCCAATTGTTCAATGGTGCACTCGCCGGGAGTGCTGTCCGACGCCCCGTGCCCGCGAATGTCATACCGCAGCACCTGATACCGCGCGAGCAGATCCGGCACTTGTTGATCCCACTGGCCATGATCCAGCCCCAGGGAATGCGAAAGAACAAGCAGCGGCCGGTCCTCGCGGCCTTCCAACCGGTAGTACATCCGCGTTCGGTCAACGGTGGCAAAGGGCAAGAGAGTTCTCCTTACAACGACAGCAACAAATGTGTGACGCGCGTCATTTCTCCGCCATTCCCAACAATCGTCGCCGAAAAACTTCGGCGGAACCCAGGTAGCTTTCCGGAGAATCGATATCCTCGGTCACGCGCGGAATCTGTCCCCGGCGCGCAGCTTCTGTCATCTGGGTGTGGGCCGCATCCCGGCCAACCTGGGTGGCCAGGATCATCATTGCCCGCTCGGCGAAAATCAGACCGTGCGTGGATTCGATATTCGCGCGCATGCGCTCAGGATCCACCGTCAGTCCCTCGGCTACCTCCACCATGGACGCCAGCGCCAGGCCCGCGGCCTCCACTACGCTTGTGACCTCGGCCCATTCGGCATACCACGCTCCGGCAGAGCGTTCATGTTCCTGCGGCATGCCCGAGAGAAAGCTCGCCACCAGGCCTGGAACCCGGTGGGCGCACGCCAGCGTGAGCGAACAAGCCGTGGGGTTGCGTTTGTGCGGCATGGTGGAAGAGCCGCCGCGGCCATCGCCGCCCGGCTCGAACGCTTCACCGACTTCATGCTGCATCAATAACGCCACGTCGCGGGCGATCTTCGCCAGGCTCCCTGTGTAGACGCCCAGCGCGCACAGCAGCGCGGCCAGACAATCGCGATGCGCGTGCCAGGGCGCCGGCGGGCATAGCAGCCCCAATTCCTGCGCCAGCGCTTCCGCCACCACGATGCCGTTCTCTCCCAGTGCGGCCAGAGTCCCGCTCGCGCCGCCGAACTGAAGCATGCGCGCTTCCTCAAAACGCCCGTCGACGCGCCGCCAGCCGCGCTCCACCGCGGCCAGCCATCCCGCCGCTTTCAACCCAAACGTGGTGGGCGGAGCGGGCTGCAACAGGGTACGCCCCAGCATCACCGATCCGGCGTGTTCGTCCGAAACGCCGCGCAGTGCCTTCGCCAGCCGCGCGTGATCGCCGGCCAGGATCTCACGCGCGCGTCCCAATAGCAGGACCAGAGCCGTATCGGTGACGTCCTGACTGGTCGCGCCCCAGTGGATATAGCCCGCGGCGAAAGCATCCACGGCGCGGACGCGCTCGGTCAACAGGTGGACCAGCGGAATCGCAAGCGTGCCGGCGCGCAATCCCGCCGCCGCCAACGCCGCTGCGTCAAAGCCCTCCGCGCGCGCCGCCGCCGTAATGGCTTCCGCCGCCGGTTGTGGAATGACTCCGGTTCGCGCCTCGGCTCGCGCCAAGGCCGACTCGAAATCGAGCATGGCCTGAAGGAGGGAGTGGTCGGCGAACAGAGCGGCCAGCGGCTCAGTGGTGGCGAGGGCATCCCTTAAGCGAACAGGCATGCAACCATCTTATGGAACTTTCCGGACCGAGGCTTGGGCGGCGCCCGCCCTGGACGTCCTCGCCCCAACGCATTCCGCACCAAGAGCGGCGACATAGCAGGTTTGCGCGACATCACGCTACATCTGACCGCGTTCGCCCATAGCCAGAGTTCTCTACTGAGTCTCTGGAGTGAATGTGGGAGCGCCCGCCGCCGAACGGTATACTCAAAAGATGGATGCCATTCTGCCCGTATTTCTGCGCTGGTTGCACATCGCCTCAATGGCTGTTTTGCTGGGAGGCGTATTCTACGCGGTAGTCATAGCGGGAGAACTGGCACCGGGATTTAAGCGGGTAGCCTATACCGCCATCGGTGGAATCCTACTGTCGGGGATCGTCAATTTCCTGCACAGAAGTAGCTTCCCGCCGCACTATCATGCATGGTTTGGCATCAAGATCTTATTGGCGCTGCACATCTTCGCAGCAATTCTGATGTACCGAGGCAAGCGGCGGGCGCTGACTGGAGTGTTGGTCTCCGGCTCGTTGGTGCTCGCAATTTCGGCATATCTCAGATTCCTTTCTATTTCATGAGTGGCGGGCCCCTGGGAGTGAACGTGGAAGGCGCGGACAACGGTTACAAGGCGCTGCGGGAGGGTGCGGCGTGGATCGATTTGTCCTCCCGCGGCCGCATCCGGGTAACCGGCGAAGATCGAGCGCGTCTGCTGCACGCCATGACCACGCAGCATGTCGAGCATCTGCAACCAGGCGGCGGTGGCTACGCTTTTTTCCTGAACGCTCAAGGGCGCATTCTGGGGGACGTGAACCTGTTCTGTTTTGAAGATCACTTTCTCTTGGAAACGGAGCCGGAGCTCCGCCGCAAAGTGTTTGAGCACCTGGACCGTTACATCATCGCCGACGACGTGACGTTGGAAGACGTTACCGATGAGACGGCGGAAATCGGGATCGAAGGCCCACATGCCGCCGCGACGTTGGAGAGGCTGGGGGCGCCCCTGCCGGATGCGCCTTATGCGACGAAGGCGTGGGGCGACCGGTTGATCGCGCGCGTGAGTACGACGGGCTCCGCAGGCTTCGCCGTGATTCTTCCGCGCCCAGGCAAGGAGGCATTCCTCCGCCTGCTCGGCGAAATTCCCGAGGCCACGGCAGAGCAAGCTCGCGTCGTTCGCATTGAGAATGGGCGGCCGCGTTATGGTGAGGAAATCACAGAACGTTACCTGGTCCAGGAGACCGGACAACTCAACGCGGTGAGCTTCAGCAAGGGTTGCTATCTGGGCCAGGAGATCGTGGAACGCGTGCGGGCCTTAGCCAAGATCCATCGTGTGCTGCGGCGCTTGGAAATCGATTCGGATCAGCCGCCTGCCGCCGGAGCGAAACTAAAATCGGGCGACGCTGACGCCGCGGAAATCGTCAGCGCCGCGTACTCACCCGCGTTGGGGAAAACCGTGGCGATGGCCTACGTGCGGGTGCCCTTCGCGGAGCCGGGCACGGACATTTCGGCCGGCGTGCGGGTGGTTTAACGAAGCGGGCGGACCGCAAGCCTGCGCTACTTCGATGCCAGCTTTTCGGCCTCCACGGGAAACTCAAACATCTCACCGGCCGTATTCACAATGAGTTTTCCGGCGCCCAGCGGCTTTCCCTGATTGGGGTAGAACACCGCGCCGTCCGTCGATTGGCCGGGGGCAAGTTTGGTGGTGACCATCGCAATGGCGGACGCGGCGGCGGCGGCTTTCAGTTTCGACGACCCAATCTCGGCGAACGCGTTCTGGCGGCGCACTTCGTATCCGTTGGTGGAATGAATCTGCGCGTTGTTGTATAGGCTCGCCTCGTAGGCGGCTACCAGCTTGATTACCTCACTGCGGCCGGCGCGGTCGATCAGGCTGCCTACCACGGTGCGAGCGGGCAACCCGGGAATCACTCTGCCGTCGGCGCGCTCGAAGCGAAACTCTTCCGGCTTTACCGTCCAGGAAATGGAAGCTCCGTTCGACACAGCCACTTGCAGGATCGCGTAGTCCAGCACGCGCAAGGGCAAGTGGGCGAACATCACGGTAATGCCGTTGCGCGTCATCGTCTTGAATTTCAGGCCGCCGGATTCGAATTCAATGATCTGCGCTTGCACCGCGACGGTGAAAGCCAATGACGACAGGAATACACGCGCGTACTTCACGCTTCCATCATATGACGAATGCATGACGGACGAAGCTGGTAACACTTTCGTTCCGCCAAACCCACGCCACATCTGCATGGACGCATAACCGCGATGCGCGGCGCCGGGCTGCGGATATGACTCATGGCGCGCACGTCCGATGGGCGGCGCGAGGCTCGGTCGCCACTGTTGGTTCATGGGCGCGCGTCCGGCGGGTGCCCCGTCGTCGAGCCTCGCTGAAAGTTGTGCGGGCAAGACGCCGCCAGCTACCATGAGTGTTTCCGCGGCATGAGTGCACCGCGCACCCACCAATGACTCCCGTAAACGCACGCGACCGCCTGATTGTCGCCATGGATCTTCCTGGGATTGAAGAAGCACGGGCCATGGTTCAACAGCTGGACGGCGTCGTGGATTTTTTCAAGATCGGCCTGACGCTGCAATTGGCGCCGGGAGTGGAGAGCCTGATTCAGGAGGTCATCTCCGCCGGCAAGAAAGTCTTTCTCGATTACAAGTACTACGACATCGCCGAGACGCTCCGCAAGACCGTGTCGATGGCCGCCAAGCTGGGCGTCAGCTTCCTCACCATTCATGGGCCGGGCACGCTGGTGAAGGCCGCCGTGGCGGGCCGCGGCAACAGCCCTCTGAAACTTTTCACGGTGACCGTGCTCACGAATCTCGACAAGAGCGACATGGCGGAGATGGGCTACTCCGAGCACACAGTGGAACAAATCGTACTGCATCGGGCCAGGAAAGCCCTGGAAGCCGGCTGCGATGGCGTGATCGCCTCCGGCCAGGAAGCCGAAGCCATACGCAAGCTTTCAAAAAACCTGCTGATCGTCACGCCGGGCATTCGTCCGGATGGTTCTCCCGAAGACGACCAGAAACGCAGGGTCACGCCGGCCCAGGCCATCCTCTCCGGAGCGGACTATCTGGTGATCGGCAGGCCGATCACGGCGCCCCCCGAAGGCACGCCGAGAGCAGCGACGGCACGCATCGCCGCTGAAATGCAGGCGGCGTTCGACAGGCGGAGCGGCTGAGCGCCAAGCCGGTTCGCTGGCCAAACGCCGCCATGTCCGCGAGTTCAGTCTCTGCCGCCTTCCAAACGCGATTATGTCTGGGCATCGGCGCAATTCAGCGCGCGGCCGCTGGCGTGCAGCCGTTGACGGTCTTTTGCTTTTGAGACGTATTCTTTGGTTCAATCTACTTGAGGAAGTTACATGTCCAAGCTGCAGGGATCCGTTGGCAAGGGCGGCCAGAATCTGCCGGATGATGTTCACGCCGTGCAGGCGTTGCTGGTGCAGATCGGGCTCAAGCCCGATCCGGCGGATGGCGTGTGCGGCGCGCCGACCATTGCCGCGATCAAGGAATTCCAGAGCCGGTTCACGAGCGCGCCGGACGGGCGCATCGACGTGGGCGGCACAACCTGGAAGAAACTAACGGAGGCAGCCGCACCCACCAGTGCTCCCGCCACGCCGGCGGCATGGTCCGGCGATAGCTCGCAGTGGACGCAGGAGAAGAAGCTGCTCAGCCTGGAGCCTGCGTTCCGCGCCACGATTGAACAGGTGATCGCCGCGCTCAAGGGCCAGGCGTTTCAACCGAAGATCGTCTTCGCGTGGCGTTCGGTGGCAGTGCAAAAAAAATTGTTCGACGAGAAGAAAACCAAGGTGCTTTTCAGCTTCCACAATGCACAGCACCCGGACGGCACGCCCAACGCGCTCGCCGTCGATATCATCGACACGCGCTGGGCCTGGACGGACGCGGCGAAGACCAACGGTTTCTGGAGTGCACTGGGAGCCGCTGGAAAGGAACTCGGCTTGGTGTGGGGCGGAGACTGGACGGACTTTCCGGACGTCGCGCATTTGCAAGGACGGCAGAATAGCGAACTTGCCAAGGTCAAGCACGAAAGCGGCCTGTAAGGGGTTCACTACGGCGACATCCTTCACCCGGTTGGCACTGCTGGCGAGTTTGACGAGCGCGCCCGTATGGGGCCACTGGTTCGTGGTGGCGGGTTCCCAGGTAACCGTCGCTCCGGCCCTGGCAGCAGAGGGGATGCTCCGCGCGGCATGGCCCGAAGTCACCGTGGTGGCCAGCGCCGATTGCGGCAACCTGCGGCCCGGCTTGTACCTGACGGCCATTCCGGCCAGTGACGCGCGTGCCGCGCAATTCATGGTCACCCAACTTCGTTCACAAGTGAAAGACGCCTACGTGCGCGAATGCCGCGCCAAACCGGATTCCCGCGTACAGCTAGGACTGCCGTTGATCGATCCATCGATCGCCGGCGTGCCCGCCAACACGGTGAACTGGACCGACGCGGACCGGGTTTCGACCGTGCACAAGCTCGCCGGCGGCGGGTATCTGTGGGTCCGGCGCCGCTACCAAGCCTCGCCGGAAGATCCGCGCGAGGGGCGTCGCGAGGCGGTGTGGTTCTTCGAGGCGTCGCCCGCATCGGCCCGGCAGATGGAGTCGGATTGCACAGACCCCTCTTTCGCGCGGGTTGGTGCGCGGCTGGCGCTGAGTTGCGCGCGTGAAACCGCGGCGGAGCACTTGCTCCACACGACCTTTGTGTACCGGATCGGCGTATCCGTTCCCACTCAGTCTATCCGCCGCTGCCGTTCGCCACGATTCACCTCCGAAACGGAGTTGACGTGCCAGGAGGAAACCATAAGCGGCGCGGGTGAATTGCGGCTGACCAGGAAGCGAGTCGCGCTCACTGTATCGCCCTAAAAACCAACCAAGCCCGAAAATGAACCAGACTCTGCCGCGGACCGGCGGCTTCGGCGGTCAAACAATTGGCAGGGATTCCCGCTCTCGTCTGTTTCCACTATAATTTCGGCATGCGCACCTGCATTCTCAGCCTGCTGGCCGCCGCGTGTCTTTTCGCGCAATCCCCCGCGCAAAACGACCGCGCCGACCTCACTTTGGTTAGTCGTATCAAGACCGAGGCCTTCGAAAACTCGAGAGTGATGGAGACGCTCAGCTACCTCACCGATGTGCACGGCCCTCGGCTCACCGCGTCGCCCGGATTCCGCCAGGCGGCCGACTGGACGGTCCAGCGGCTGCAGGGCTACGGCCTGCAAAACGTGCATCTGGAAAAATGGGGTCCGTTTGGAAGAAGTTGGGCGCTGAAGCAATATTCGCTGGAGATGACGGAGCCCAGCTACGCGGTGCTGGATGCCGCGCCGCTGGCCTGGGCGGACGCCACTCGGGGAGCCGCCGCCGGCGAAGCGCTCTACGCGCCGTTCGGCAGCGCGCGCCAGACGTTGGATCCGAAGAAACTGGCGCAGGATTTGGATCAGTACATGGCCACCTGGAAGGGCAAGCTGAAGGGCAGGATCGTGCTGATCACCCGGATGCGGGAGCTGGCGCCCACTACGCAGGTCCCGTTCACGCGCTGGACTGACAAGGATTTGAGCGACCGCGCCGTGGCGCCCGAACCCGTCGCCAAGCTTTCCGAGGTGCTCAACCTGGAA